>SHXP01000032.1 GCA_009693225.1 Limnohabitans sp.
TTGGACAAGGCGGCGGTTTCATTAAAGCTGATTTCACGTTCCTGCACCAGTTCGGTATCCGGTATCAGTTCAAAGCCGTCGCGGGTGCGCAGTTTGAAACGCACACGAAAACGCAGCACATACTCGCGCGCTGTGCCGGTGGACGACTTACTGAGAATGACTTTTTCCTGGACATCCTGAATCAGCTCCAGAATCACCTGGGCTCGTTCCATCTCGCGTGTATCGGTGATGATTTCCAGGTTGTTGATTGTCCTGAGATTGCGCTTGAGCAACTGACCGAACGCCGAAGCTTCAGCGATGTTGGTGTACATGGTGCTGAAGGCCAGCTCGGGGGCTTTGCGCAACTGAAAACCGCAAGCCGTTGACAAGGCGGCAGCGGCCAGTAGGGCGGCGGCCCGCCAGCCCTGGTTCAACAGAGCGCGGCGCGACAGCCGATGAACAACGTTTGTATCAGTCATCAGATCACCAGGTTGACAAGCCGGCCGGGGACGATGATGATTTTTTTCACCGTCGCACCCTGGGCCTGTTTTTGAAAGGCTTCGCTGGAAAGTGCCGCCTGTTCAATCACGGCTTTGTCGGCGTTGGCGCTGACAGTCAGCGAACCGCGCAGCTTGCCGTTGACCTGCAACATCAGCTCTATCTCATCACGCAGCAGCGCGCTTTCGTCGACACCGGCCCAGGCGGCATCGAGCAGATCGCCGCCGCACGCGGCATAGCCCAGCTCGCCCCACAGGTGGTAGCTGATATGCGGACATACCGGATACAACACCCGCAGCAGGATGGACACAGATTCTGCCAAGGCAGCGCAATCCTCAGCACTGTCGCTCAATGCAGCGTCTTCCAGGGTGTTGAGCATTTTCATCACTGCTGACACCACGGTGTTGTATTGCATGCGCTCGTAGTCGTAATTCGCCTGCTTGAGCACGCTGTGAATATCCAGACGAAGCGCTTTGGCGGCTTTGCCAAACGCCACAGGCTGGCTGCGGTCGACCGCCATGCCTTTGGCGATGGCGGCACGGTGCTTTTGCGCAAAGTTCCACACCCGGCGCAAAAACCGGTAACTGCCTTCCACCGCCGAATCGTTCCATTCCAGCGTGGCCTCGGGCGGTGCGGTGAACATGGTGTACAGGCGCGCGGTGTCGGCGCCGTAGCGCTCGATCAGGTCTTGCGGGTCGACACCGTTGTTCTTGCTCTTGCTCATGGTGCCCACGCCTTCATAGACGATCGGCGTGCCGGCCGGCAAATCGCCTTTGGCCTCTTTCAGTACGGCGCCTATGACTTTGCCTGTCGCGTCATGCTGGTCCTGCACTTCGTTCGGCCAGAAATACTCGACGACGCCCTTGTCGCCTTTGCGTGAATAAATATGGTTGAGCACCATGCCCTGCGTCAGCAGTTTGGTGAAAGGTTCGTCCACTTTCACCAGACCCAGGTCACGCATCACCTTGGTCCAGAAACGCGCATACAGCAGGTGCAGGATGGCGTGTTCGATACCGCCGATGTACTGGTCCATGCCGCTGCCGCCGTTGGCCACAGCCTCCTGGGGCATCCAATAAGCGGTGCCGTCAGCCACCATCTTGTCGGAATTGACCGGGTCACAGTAGCGCATGTAATACCAGCTCGAGTCGACAAACGTGTCCATGGTGTCGGTTTCGCGCCGCGCCGGTTTGCCGCAGGTCGGACAGACCACGCCCTCGTGAAAACCTTCATGCTTGTGCAAGGGGTTGCCCGAGCCGTCGGGAATGCAATCCTGCGGCAGCACCACCGGCAGGCCTTTTTCAGGCACCGGCACCGTGCCGTGCTCGTCGCAATGGATGATGGGGATCGGCGTGCCCCAGTAACGCTGGCGGCTCACCCCCCAGTCGCGCAAGCGCCAGGTGGTTTTTTTCTCGCCCAGGTTTTTGGCGGCAAGCAGTTCAGCCACCTTGTTGACTGCATCATTGAAACGCAAGCCGTCAAGAGCGCCGGAATTTATGCATACGCCTTCCTTGGTAGCATACCACTCCTGCCAGCCGGCATCGTCAAATGGGCTGGCGCTTTGACCAGGTAAAGAGGCAGGTGCGCGGACTGCTTGCGGCGAGGCGTCGGAGCTTGCGACCGACGAGCCGCGGACAATCTGCGTAGCGGTCGAAACACCACCCAGACCAACCACTTGCCTGATCGGCAACGCGTACTTCAACGCAAACGCAAAATCCCGTTCATCGTGCGCCGGCACGCCCATGACCGCGCCGTCGCCGTAACTCATCAGCACATAGTTGCCGACCCATACCGCCACCTGCTTGCCGGTCAAGGGATGCGTCACCCTGAAGCCGGTGTCCATGCCTACCTTGTCCTTCAACGCCAATTCGGCCTCGGTGGTGCCGCCGGCCTTGCATTCCTCGATGAAAGCAGCAATCGCCGGCTGACTAGATGCCGCATGCAGTGCCAGCGGATGCTCAGGCGCCACCGCGCAAAAGGTCACGCCCATGATGGTGTCGGCGCGTGTAGTGAACACGTACATCTGTCCGTCCTGAATCAGCTTGCCGTCCGCACTCTGGATGGTGTGCGTGAACGCAAATCGCACACCCTCGCTTTTGCCTATCCAGTTCTCCTGCATCAGCCGTACCTTGTCCGGCCAGCCGTTCAATGTCGCTTTCGGGTTGCCGATCTGCACATGGTCGAGCAGCTCCTGCGCATAGTCGGTGATCTTCAGGTAGTATCCGGGGATTTCGCGCTTTTCCACCACCGCGCCGGTGCGCCAGCCCTTGCCGTCGATCACCTGCTCGTTGGCCAGCACGGTCTGGTCCACCGGGTCCCAGTTCACGACCTGGGTTTTGCGGTAGGCGATGCCTTTGTCCAGCATTTTCAAAAACAGCCACTGGTTCCATTTGTAATACGTAGCATCGCAAGTGGCGACTTCACGTGACCAGTCGATGGCCAGGCCCATGGCCTGCATCTGCTGCTTCATGTGGGCTATGTTTTCGTAGGTCCATTTGGCAGGCGGCACGCCGTTTTTCAGCGCGGCGTTCTCGGCAGGCAGACCGAATGCATCCCAGCCCATGGGCATGAGAACGTTATAGCCCTTCATGCGCAAATGGCGCGTGAGCATGTCGTTGATGGTGTAGTTGCGCACATGCCCCATGTGCAATTTGCCGCTGGGGTAGGGCAGCATGGAACAGGCGTAGTACTTGGGGCGTGACGGGTCTTCAGTCACCCGGTAAACGTCTGACTGTGTCCAGACAGTCTGTACGGCCTTTTCAATGGCTGAGGCCAGGTAATCGCCGCTGTTGCCGCTGGCGTGCTCGGTGTGGGGTGGGGTATGTTGCATGGGGCTCGGTAAGAAACCCCGTGCGCGCTCAGTTGCGCGGTGGCGGGGAGGTGGGCTGGATTTTAGGCGCAGCCGACTGCACGGCCAGCGACACGCTGTGTAAATCGGATTTCTGAATTTCTGCCAGCACTTCGGCCACTTTGCCGTAGGGCACGGATTTATCGACTTTAAGTTGCACCTCGGTGGTTTGCGCCGCCGCTGCGCGCAAGCTCAGCGCAGCGGCGAGCTGGCCGGTTGACAAGGGCTGGCCGTCTACCGTCAATTGACCGGTACTGTCCAGCACCACCTCGAACAGCACGGGTCTGGCGGCATCGGGAGGGACATCAGCCTGCGGCAATTCCATGTGCAGGGCGCTGGTCATCAAGGGTGCGGCGATGATGAAGATGACCACCAGCACCAGCACCAGCATCACATCCACCAAAGGAGTGACATTGATCTCGCCCATGGGGGCATGGGACTGGCGTTTTTCAAATTCACCGAAAGCCATGCGCAATACTCAGGGTTGGTTGTCAGCTGCGGATCGGGCCAGCGCGCGCAAGTCGTAAGCCAGGCCTTCGAGCTCGGCGTCAAGGCGGGCCAGACGCCGGCCCATGAGGTTGTAGGCCATGACCGCAGGAATAGCGACAGCCAGACCTGCGGCAGTCATGACCAGCGCCTCGCCCACCGGCTGAGCCACTTTGTCCAGGGTGTACTGTCCGGCGACTGCCAGGTTGGAGAGCGCATGAAAAATACCCCAGACCGTGCCCAGCAAGCCGACAAAGGGCGCCGTCGCACCGATGGTGGCCAGCAGATCCTGACCCCACTGCAGGCGGGCGCGAACCGCCTGCAAGGCTTCGCGCAAACGGCGGGTCAGCTTATCTTCAGTGCTCGCGGCGGCAGCCAGCCCGGTGTCGGGGGGCTGGCGGCAGCCTCCAGCAGCACTGTGAACATGGAGTGGGTATCAGCGGCGAGCCAATGCTCACGCGCCCGGGACCAGTCCGCCGCCTGCCAGAACAAGGCTTTGCACACCGACAGTTGCTTGACAGCGCGGTGCAACAAGCGGCTTTTATAGAGAATGATGAACCAGCTGGCCACGGACATGCACAGCAGCAGCAAAGTCACAGCCAGGCTCACGCCGTCAGATTGGGCCAGTGTGTCCCACAGGTTCATGCCCGGATTCCTGCCTGGTTCAAGCCGAGCACATCAAACATGTCGAACAAACCGCTGCGCTGCTGAGCCAGAAAACGAACAGCGCGCAAACTGCCCTGGGCATAGGTACTGCGGCTGGCGGATTTGTGGGTGATTTCTATGCGCTCACCCTCGGTGGCGAACATGACCGTGTGGTCACCGACGATATCGCCGCCGCGTATGGTTGAAAAACCGATGCTGCCGTCTACGCGTTCGCCGGTGTAACCGTAACGCTCGTACACCGCACAATCTTTCAATTGACGGCCCTGCGCCGCAGCAATGACTGCACCCATTTTCAACGCGGTGCCCGATGGTGCATCCACCTTGTGTTTATGGTGAGCCTCAATAATTTCGATGTCGTAGCCGCTGTTGAGCGCCGAGGCTGCCAATTCCAACAATTTGAGCGTGACATTCACCCCCACACTCATATTGGGCGCCATGACGATGGCAATATCACGGCTGGCGGCTTGAATCTCGGCTTTTTGCGCGTCGGAAAATCCGGTGGTGCCTATCACCATCTGCACACCGAAACGCCGGCACGCCGCCAGGTGTTGCATGGTCCCCTCGGGCCGGGTGAAGTCAATCAGCACCTGTGCGCGCTTCAAACCTGCCTCAATATCAGCCCCGATGGGTACGCCGCATGGCTGGCCAAGAAAAACAGCCGCATCTGTGCCAAGGTGCGGGCTGCCTGCCATGTCCAGGGCGCCGGCGAGCAGCGCATCATCCGCATGCATGACCGCCTCTATCAGCATGCGTCCCATGCGTCCGCTGGCGCCGGCAATCGCGATGCGATGTGATGCTGTGGTGAATCCAGTCATGGTGTCAACACCTCAAGGAGACTTGGGGTCCAACGGGGGATAGGTTTTAGCGGGTCCGCTGACCTCAGCAGGCGCCTCGGTCACAGAGGACGCCGGCGTTGACTTGCGGAATTTTTCAAGGTCCTGCTCGGAGGCTTTGAGCTCAGGCACTTTGATATTTTCGGCGCGGCTGGTGGTCAGTTTTTCTGCAAATTCGGATTCGCTGGGCAATTCTTCGGATTCAACCCGTTCAAAAAGATCATTCTTGAAAAAGACCGAAAGCTTGCGTTGCTGCGGCGCGGTGCCCTGGCGCTTGATGGTGAATACGTAGTCCCAGCGATCGGCATGGAACAAACTGGCAATCAGCGGGGTGCCCAGAATTTCCTTGACCTGCTTGCGCGTCATGCCCGGTCGCAATGACTGCAACTGTTCCTTGGACACAAAATTTCCCTGCACGACTTCAATGCGATAAGGGGTCATCTTTTTCATGGCCCTGGAGACGGGGTCTACCACAAAGGAGCACGCAGCCAGACAGACGATGAAAAACAAACCGCAGCTGCGCGTCGTTAAAGGTAGGTTTGGTGTCATGAGGGGAAATAAGCAAGCTATGATGAGCCCATTGTAACGAGGGGTGCGTTTGCATTCCCTTGGTTGCGAAAGGTTCATATGCAGTCCATCGGCGATTTGAAAAATACCGGCTTGAAAGCCACTTTGCCGCGCATCACCATTTTGGAATTGTTCCAAAAAAGCGGTCAGCGCCATATGAGCGCAGAAGATGTCTACCGGCTGGTGCTTAATGAGCGCGCCGACATCGGCCTGGCCACCATTTACCGTGTATTGATGCAGTTTGAGCAAGCCGGCTTGCTCACACGCAGCCAGTTTGAAAGTGGCAAGGCGGTGTATGAACTCAACGAAGGCCAGCACCATGACCACCTGGTATGCCTGGATTGCGGCAGAGTTGAGGAGTTTTTTGACGCGGAAATCGAGAAGCGCCAGCACGATATCGCGCGCGCCAAAGGTTTCGAAATTGCCGACCACGCGCTCAGCCTCTACGCGCACTGCTCGCGCAACCCCTGTCCTAATAAAAACGCCTAGTCCATGCGATTGGATTGCATGGCTTCGCGGTGGCGCGCCACAAATTTCTCGTAAGTGTCGATGCCGCGCAACTGCAAAATCGTATTGCGCACCGCCGCCTCGACCAGCACCGCGATATTGCGTCCGGCCACCACCTGTATCACCACCTTGCGCACGGGAATGCCAAGCACGTCGTGGGTCAGCGGTTCATGCGGCAAGCGGTCGTAGTCGCGCTCCAGCGTCTCCTTACGCACCAGATGCACAATCAGCTTGAGGCGCATTTTGCGCCGCACTGCCGTCTCGCCGAAAATAGCTTGTATGTCCAGCAAACCGATACCGCGTACTTCCAGCAGGTTTTGCAACAAAGCCGGACAGCGGCCTTCCAGCGTGGTCTGGTTGATGCGGTACAGGTCCACCGCGTCATCGGCCACCAGCCCGTGACCGCGTGAAATCAACTCCAGCCCGAGTTCGCTCTTGCCCAGACCCGATTCGCCGGTGATCATCACGCCCATTTCCAGAATGTCCATGAATACGCCGTGCAAAGTGGTGCGGTCGGCGAAATGCTTGGACAAATAAGCGCGCAACAAGTCGATCACAAAAGACGCTGACTCGGCGGTGACAAACATGGGGATATGCGCCTGCTCGCACATCCTCAAGAGCGCCGGGGTGGGCGTCTGGCCGTCGGCCACCACCAGCACCGGTGGCTCAAGCGTCACGATACGCGCAATGCGGCACTCATCTACCTGCACATCTGTGTGCGACAAGTATTCGATTTCACGCTCGCCGAGCACTTGCAGACGGTACGGGTGTATATAGTTGAGGTAGCCGACCAGATCGGCACCTGAGCGCGCCATGCGCACCGCTACTTCATCAAAGCGGCGCTCTTTGGCGCTTTGACTGGCCACCCATTGCCAGCCCAACCGCTGCCTGAAGTCTTCAAATAAAACATCAGCGCTGATAATGGTCGGTTTCAAAACGGCACTGGCTTAAACGGTTTGTACCGATTGCCAGTTGGCGATCAGTTCATGCAGTTGCTGCGCGTCGTTGCAATTTTTGAGTTTGTCGCGCAATACCGCGTCGCTCAGCATTTCTGCAATTTCAGACAGGATTTCCAGGTGCTTCTGGGTAGAGGCTTCAGGCACCAGCAGGAAAATCATCAGGCTCACAGGTTTTTCATCAGGGGCGTCAAAGCCGATGGGATCGGCCAGGCGGAACACCGCCGCCAGCGGTGACTTCATGCCCTTGATGCGGCCATGCGGTATGGCCACGCCGTATCCCAGTCCGGTGGAGCCGAGGCGCTCGCGCGCGAACAAGCTGTCGGCCACCATGGCACGATTGAGGCCGTGCAAATTCTCGAACAGCAAACCGGCTTCCTCAAAAGCACGTTTTTTACTGGTCGAGTCTACCTGCACAAGGGCTTGTGCAGCAGGCAATATGGCAGCGAGTCTGTTCATAATAGGGGCCTGATTATGCACCTAGTTTTGATGCCAAGCTAGGGTAAATATTAATTACTTTCATAGTATAGGAAGCCTGCCATAAAAAACCGCCTGAAGCGCAGGCGGCCGGCTTCGGATTGGCCTTTTTTGCTCAGTGCAGCAATTCTCGCTTGGCGCTGGTGATCCTGCAACCTGTCTTTGTGACGCACCACCTGACGGTCTAGCTTGTCAACCAGCTCGTCGACGGCGGCATACAAGTCCTGGTGGGCAGACTCGGCAAACAAATCGCTGCCCTTGACGTGGATATTGCACTCTGCACGCTGCCTGCCTTCCTTTTCTTTCTGCTTTTCCACCGATAGCAGCACGCGTACATCGACCACCTGGTCGAAATGCCGCATGATGCGATCGAGTTTTTGAATGACATAGCCACGCAACGCAGGCGTGACCTCCAGGTGATGACCGCTGATCGTTAAATTCATACAAACCCTCCGGACAATAACCTGTGCCAGACGCCCGGGCCGCATGCCTGAACGTTGACAGGTCGCCCCCACTATGCACCCACTGGCGGAAAAAAGCAAACCTCAAAGGAACAGGCTGCCAGCCCCGGGGCCGCGCCAGGCCGGCTTTATCCGGCCAAGGGGGCCGGCGCCCCCTCGGCGGTATGCATTTTGACCCGTTGTGACAGGACATAGGCCAGCAGCGAGGCTGCCACCGCGACCGCCGCACACAACCAGTAATGCGTCACCTGGCCTTGGGCGTTGCGCTGTATCAGCAGCCCGCCAACCCAGGTGGCCAGCCCCATGGACACCGACTGCACGGCACCGTTCAAGGACATGAAAGTACCCCAGAATTGCGGCAAAGCCGCCGAGGTCAGCAAAGCCATGCCGGGAATCATGCGCGCATTCATGCAGAAAAACAGGCTGGACGATACCAGCAGAGCCGGCGCAAGCGGCACCGGTTGCAGCAAGGTGGTGACCGTCAGCGGCAGCATGGAGAGCAGCAACATGCGCTGGAACATGGTGCGCTTGCCCAAGCGGTCAGTGAGCCCGCCGATCCAGCGCGCAGTCAGCAAAGTCACCACGCCGCCGCTCAGGTAAATAAACGGTATTTCGGTAGCAAGCAAGACCCGGTTAGCCTGCATGTAGAGGGTGATGTACGGCACGACTGTGAAAGCGGCAAACATCATGGCGCAAGACATCGCCAGCGCACGCCGGTGGTTGGCATCGGCCAGCACACCACGGATGGCAAACAACATGTTCTGACCCCTGGCCTGTGCGACGTGCCTGTCCAGACGCGGCAGACTCAGCATGGCCAGGGTTCCAACCGCAGCACACACCACAGACATAGCAATGAAGCTGCTGTGCCAGCCGGCATGGTTGGCCAGAAACAGGCCCGAGGGCACGCCCATCACCGTGGCCATTGAAAAGGACGTCATGACCAGTCCGGTGGCGCGCCCGCGTCGTGCGAACGGGATCACATCCCCGATCACGGTCTGTGTCAAGGCCGACAAATTGCCGCCGAACATGCCGGCGGCAATTCTGGCCAGCATCAACATGCCGAAGGTAGGCGCTAGGGCACAGCCGAGGGTGGTCAGAGTGAACAAGCCGTAGACGGTCAAAAGTAGACGTTTACGCTCGAAGCGGTCGACAAAGGAGGCCGCCAGCAGACCGGACAGTCCCACTGCCAGGCTGTAGGCCGACACCAGCAGTCCGAATTCGGCGTCGCTGATCCAGAACAACACGGTGAGCTGCGGTCCCAGCGGCATCATGATCATGAAATCGACCACATGGGTAAATTGAATGCCCGCCAGGGTCAGCAGCAATGCCAGTTCACGTCCGGGCTTTAATTCTGTGTGCATGCAAGCATCGCCAAGCAAACAGATGACTTTAACAGTCCGTTGAAGTGTCACAAAGGAGTGCGATAATTCTGGCTCCCTCAGTAACGGAGCAGACTCCTTGGAAACCTACCCTAGTCGGTAGCTTTCGGTCCACTGGCACCAGGCCTGGCGGCATCGAAAGCGAACCTCTCCTTTTCATCCGCCCATTCACGCACTGAGATTTGCCATGCTCAATATTTTTTCGCTAGCCAACGGCCGTCTGTTCCAGGAAGAAATTTCTTCGCTCGAGGAGCTCTCCCGTTTTCAGCCGATCTGGGTCGATCTGGAGTCACCCACGCTTGAAGAAAAACGCTGGATCAGCCAGCACTTTGATGTGCAAGTGCCGGATGACGCCATGGACGAGGACATCGAAGAGTCGGCGCGCTTTTACGAGGAAGACAACGGCGAACTGCATATCCGCTCTGACTTTTTGATCGCCGACATAGACGAACCGCGAGCGGTGCGGGTGGCATTTATCTTGAACCAGCACAATGAAGCTTTGAAAAGCCATGGCGTGCTGTTCTCCATCCATGAAGAGGATTTACCGGTGTTCCGTTTGCTGCGACTGCGCGCACGCCGGGCCCCCGGGCTGATCGAAGACGCCAAGGATGTGCTGCTGGAATTGTTTTCGGTCGATGCCGAATATTCAGCCGACACACTGGAAGGCATTTACGATGAACTGGAAAAAGTAAGCAAGTTGGTGTTGTCTGGCGATGTAACCGACGAACTCGCCGGGGAAGTGCTCGCCGAGATCGCACGCCAGGAAGACCTGAACGGCCGCATACGCCGCAACATGATGGACACCCGGCGCGCTTTGAGTTTTGCCATGCGATTGCGCATGCTCAATGCCGAGCAGTTCGATGATGCCAGACAGATTTTACGCGACATTGATTCACTCGACAGTCACACTGCATTCCTGTTCGACAAAATCAACTTCCTGATGGACGCGACGGTCGGTTTCATCAACATCAGTCAAAACAAAATCATCAAGATTTTCTCGGTGGCCAGCGTGGCCTTGCTGCCGCCGACACTGGTTGCCAGTATTTACGGCATGAACCTGCAGTTCCCCGAATTTGCCGCGCTGGGCAGTTACGCTTATCCGTATGTGGTCAGCCTGATGTTTTTGAGTGCCGCCCTGCCTATGTGGTTTTGCTACAAACGCGGTTGGCTGCGTTAACCCGGCTCACCCGCTCAGGGCTGAGCCATCAGGCTTGTGAGCTTAGCCGCATCCGGTTGCCGGACCAGGCCTTTTTCAGTGATCAAGGCACTCACCAATTCGGCCGGCGTCACATCAAAAGCCGGGTTGCGCACCATCACCCCTGCGGGCGCCCAGCGCAAGCCGCCGAAGCCGGTAACCTCATCGTGGCTGCGCTCCTCGATGGGAATCGCATCGCCGTCAGGCAATTGCATATCAATCGTCGACAACGGGCAGGCCACATAAAAAGGGATGTTGTGCCGGCGGGCCAGTACCGCCACCATATAGGTGCCGATTTTGTTGGCCACGTCGCCGTTGGCAGCCACCCGGTCGGTACCGACGATCACCGCGTCAATCTCACCGCATTTCATCAGGTGACCGGCCATGTTGTCCGTGATCAGCGTGACTGGAATGTTCTCCTGCACCATTTCCCAGGCAGTCAGTCTGGCGCCTTGCAAAAACGGCCGGGTTTCGTCGGCAAACACACTAATTTTTTTGCCTGCCCCCACCGCTGAGCGGAACACTCCCAGCGCTGTGCCGTGTCCGGCGGTGGCTAAAGCGCCGGCATTGCAATGCGTCAGCACACGGGCGCCATCTGCCAGCAAGCTCGCGCCGAAGTCGCCCATGGCGCGGTTGATGCGCACGTCTTCAGCGGAGATCTCATGCGCCAGTGACAAAAGGGCGCTGGCGAGTGACTGTTGCGACAGGTAAGCGTTTGACTGCACGAATTTTTGCATCCGCTGCAAGGCCCAGAACAAATTCACCGCCGTCGGACGGCTTGCCGCCAACACCTCGAAACCATGAGCCATGGCCCGCTTAAAGCTCGGCGTGTCAGCATATTGATATGACAGCGCCTGCAAAGCCACACCATAAGCGGCGGCGCAGCCGATGGCCGGCGCACCGCGCACCACCATGCTGCGTATGCCCTCGGCCACCTCTTCGGCATTGGCATAAGCCAGGTATTCAAAGCGCATCGGCAGAATGCGCTGATCGATTATCTCCAGCTTGTCCGCGCGCCAGCGCAGGGTTTCAACCCGTGTATTTTCAGCAGCACTGGTCATCGATTGGTTTGCCCGTAAGGTTTGAATTTGTCGTGAACGAGTTGCATTTGCTCTGCGCTGAGGATCTGCGGCTCTCCCAGCTGCAACGCGGTCCAGTATTGCTCGCACAAGGATTCAACTTCGATGGCCACTGCCATGGCACGCTTCAAATCAGCGCCCAAGGCAATCAAGCCGTGGTTGCCGAGCAGACAGGCTTTGCGGTGCTGCAAAGCCTCAATCGCAAGGTCTGACAACGCCTGCGTGCCGAACAAGGCATAGGGTGCGCAGCGGATGCTATCGCCCCCGGCAATCGCGATCATGTAATGGAACGCCGGAATCTCACGGTGCAGACAGGAAAAAGCGGTGGCGAAGCGCGAATGCGTGTGCACGATGGCAGCAACCTCGTGGCGGGTGACCAGAATATCGCGATGAAAACGCCATTCGCTGGACGGCTTGCCCGGACCCAGCGGCTCGCCATTGAAATCCATGCGCACCATGGACTGCGGGCTCAGGTCCTGCGCCGCGATACCCGAAGGTGTGACCAGCCAATGGTCGCCGGCGCGGACTGACAGGTTGCCGGTACTGCCCCGGTTCAGACCGACGGCGTCGAGTTGCAAAGCGCCAGCCAGCATCTGCTCGCGCAGCACTTGTTCATTGGCATGGCCTTGTAACGGGGTGTTCATTCAATCAGCGGCTTGCAGCAGACGCCCGGCAACCGCATCGAGTTGCGCGGCCAGCGCCGGGTCGCGCGCCTGCGCTGCGGTGATGATGGCGAACTCCAAGGCCTTGCGGCAAGCGCAGGCGCAGGCTTGCTTGTCGGCGCTCAGTGCAGGCGTCACCGCCTTGACCAGCGACCGGGCGTTATCGGCATTCGCCAGCAATACTTTGATGATGGCGTCCACCGTCACTGCATAATGGTCCGGGTGCCAGCAATCAAAATCAGTCACCATGGCGACCGAGGCGTAGCAAATCTCTGCCTCACGCGCGAGCTTGGCTTCCGGCATATTGGTCATGCCGATCACGTCGCAACCCCATTGCCGGTAGAGCCGGGATTCGGCTAGGGTGGAGAACTGCGGTCCTTCCATCACCAGGTAAGTGCCGTTTCTGACCACCGGCAGTTGCAATCCACGCGCAGCCGTTTCCAGGTGATCGCCGAGCCGGCTGCACACCGGATGCGCCATCGACACATGGGCGACCAGGCCGGTGCCGAAAAAGCTTTTTTCGCGGGCAAAGCTGCGGTCAATGAACTGATCGACGATGACAAAAGTGCCCGGCGGCAGTTCTTCTTTGAGCGAGCCGACGGCGCTGACTGATATCAGGTCGGTGACGCCGGCGCGTTTGAGTGCGTCTATATTGGCGCGGTAATTGATGGCAGAGGGCGGGATTTTGTGACCCCGCCCGTGGCGCGGCAAAAACACCATCTGCTGGCCGTTAAGGTTGCCGAATAAACACTCGTCCGAAGGCTCACCAAACGAAGAGCCGACTTTCTTCCATTGCTTATCCTGCAATGCGTCGATGTCGTAAACACCGCTGCCGCCCATGATGCCGATCACACTGCCGGCTTTTTTGTCAGCCATCCTCAGTCTCCACTATGAACCGGCGATCAAGCACATGATTTATTCGATGGCCTTGACCATGTCTTCGACCACTTTTTTGGCGTCGCCGAACACCATCATGGTTTTGTCCATGTAGAACAATTCGTTGTCCAGACCGGCATAGCCAGCCGCCATGGAGCGTTTGTTGACGATGACGGTTTTGGCTTTG
>SHXP01000033.1 GCA_009693225.1 Limnohabitans sp.
ATCAGGTCCACAGGCAGCAGGTCCATGGCATTCATCAGGAAAATCCAGACAAACACGGTCAGCGCCAGCGGTGCGACGAATTTGCGGCTGTCGGCATTGTTGACAATGCTTTTGGCCTGGCTGTCGACCATTTCAACCAGCAACTCGACGGCCGCCTGAAAGCGGCCCGGGACACCGGAAGTGGCGCGACGGGCGGCCAGCCACATCAAAAAGCAGCCGAGGACACCCAACGAGACCGACCAGAAGATGGTATCCATATTGAATACGGAAAAATCTAGTACGCTGGCCGGTGTCTTGTTTTGCAAGTGGGTCAGGTGGTGACTGATGTAGTCGCCGGCTGATGGCCCAGTTTCTGTAGACATAACGGTAAATCAAAGTTTGGTAAAGCCTCGAATCTTAGCATATGGCCAGGCCATGACCAGCCACTGGACCTTAAACGTCATAAAGCACCCCAGTAGTAACCCTAGCCAATTCAGTGGGTTCAGCAGACGCGGTGCCAGCAGCATCATGGCCAGCGCCAGCGCCCACTTCACCAGTTCCCAGAGAAAAAATCCGGCGGTTGAAGTGACGGCGTTATGGCCGGTCCAGGGCCGCGTGACACCACGGGCAAAGACCAGATTAGGCAGAATACAGGTCAGACTGCCATAGGCCCAGGAGAGCGCCAGCGTGGTGGAGGCCAGCGCCCACAGCAACAGCGTACCTGACAAACCAGCAGCGAATTGCAGCAACATCACCTGCCGGATGCTGATGCCCGGGGGCTGGGTTTGCCGCAGCAGCGCAGCTTCTTCGGCGCTGAGTTGCCGCCACTCAAGCGGCGAGTCATCGTAGGTGTTTGAACGAGAATACTCTGTCATATTGGAAATTGCTGATGAGATTAAATACTGAACATGAATAACACCCCGGCAACCCAGGATTCACTCATCGAATACCCTTGCAGCTTTCCCATCAAAGTCATGGGCTTACAGACAGCAGGGTTCACAGAAGCTATGCAGGAGATTGTTCGCTGCTTTGATCCGTCCTGGCAGAACGACGCTCTGGAGGAACGCAGCAGCAGCAATGGCAAATACCTAGGGCTGACCTTTCATGTCTACGTCAACAACCGCGAGGAGCTTGATGGCCTGTACCGCGTCTTCACCTCGCACCCCATGGTCAAAGTCGTACTTTGAACCAGCGCCTGCCGACATCCGATGCCGCCGGGGTGCTGATCCGCCCGCTGGGCCCGATGGCCTATGCCGACAGCTTGCAAGCCATGCAGGATTTTACGGCGCAGCGGGACGCTGCAACGCCTGACGAAATCTGGCTGTGCGAACACCCGGCGGTGTTCACCCAGGGGCAGGCAGGCCACGGCGCTCACCTGCTGTCGCCCGATGACATCCCGATGGTGGCCAGCAACCGCGGCGGCCAGATCACCTACCACGGGCCGGGTCAGGTGGTGGCGTATGCGCTGATCGATTTGAAACGCGCCGGCTATTTCGTCAAGGAATATGTTTACCGCATCGAGGACGCGGTGCTCAAAACACTGGCGCACTTCAGCGTCACCGGTCATCGCGTGGCCGGCGCCCCCGGCATTTACGTGCGCCCGGACGCCCCGTTTGACCATGCGCGACTGCCGTCCCGACCGCAACACGGCCGGCAAGCGACCGCGCCTGATTTCACCGGCCTGGCCAAAATCGCCGCGCTCGGCGTCAAAGTCAGCCGCCATTGCGCCTACCATGGGGTGGCATTGAATGTGCACATGGACCTCTCACCCTTTGCGCGTATCAACCCCTGCGGCTATGCAGGACTGGCGACCACCGATCTTTTTACAATCGGTGTCGATGTCAGCTGGCAACAAGCGGCTGATGTGCTGGGCAGCAAGCTTGCCGGCAACTTAATGCCTTAACCCCAAGGTCGACATGACAGCCCCTGAAGCACCCGACACCGCCCCGGCTTATGACGCCGGCGCCAAACAAAAATCCTCCGACAAGGTGTCGCGCATCCCCGTCAAGGTGGTGCACACCGGCGAGACATTGAAAAAGCCGGATTGGATCCGCGTTAAAGCCGGCTCCCCGAACTCACGCTTCGGTGAAATCAAAGACATATTGCGCGCCAACAAACTGGTGACCGTGTGCGAAGAGGCCTCGTGCCCGAACATCGGCGAATGCTTCGGCAAGGGCACGGCGACCTTCATGATCATGGGCGACAAATGCACCCGCCGCTGCCCGTTTTGTGACGTCGGTCACGGCAGACCAGACCCGCTGGATGCGAACGAGCCGCTGAACCTGGCCAACACCATAGCCGCGCTCAAGCTTCGCTACGTGGTCATCACCAGCGTCGACCGTGACGATTTGCGCGACGGCGGCGCAGCGCATTTTGTCGACTGCATACGCCAGACCCGCGCGCTATCACCGCAGACGCAAATCGAACTGCTGGTGCCCGACTTTCGCGGCCGCGACGACCGCGCCTTGAACATACTGAAAGAAGCGCCGCCGGACGTGATGAACCACAACCTGGAAACCGTACCACGCCTGTACAAAGAGTCGCGCCCGGGCAGCGACTATGCGTTCAGCCTGAACCTGCTGAAGAAATTCAAAGCGCTGTTCCCGCAAGTGCCGACCAAAAGCGGCATGATGGTCGGCCTGGGTGAAACCGACGAAGAAATCCTGACCAGCATGCAGGACATGCGCGAGCACGGCATAGACATGCTGACGCTGGGCCAGTACCTGGCGCCGAGCAGCCACCATTTGCAGGTGAAACGCTATGTGCACCCGGACACTTTCAAAATGTTCGAAGAACGCGCTTATGCCATGGGGTTTTCTCATGCGGCGGTCGGGCCGATGGTGAGGTCAAGTTACCATGCCGATCAACAAGCGCATGCGGCCTTGCACCACAGAGATTGACATGCAGAACGACACCCTCTCCGATTGGCTGCACGACCATGTGTTTGACGAAGGCAGCCAGGCCGTCGAGCGCGGCACGCGGCTGGTGATGTGGATCACGCTGGCGACGATGTTCATTGAAATCTTTGCAGGCTGGTGGTTCAACTCGATGGCGCTGCTGGCCGACGGCTGGCACATGAGTTCGCACGCGCTGGCCATCGGTTTGTCTGCCACGGCCTACGCGACAGCGCGCACCTACGCCCGCGACCCGCGCTTTGCCTTCGGCAGCTGGAAGATAGAAATCCTGGCCGGCTTTGCCAGCGCGATTGTGTTGATCGGTGTGGCTTTAAACATGGTGTTCGGTTCGGTTGAACGCCTCTGGATCCCGCAACCGATTCAATACGCCGAAGCGATTGCCGTCGCTGTACTCGGGCTGGTGGTCAACGTGGTCTGCGCTTTGATTCTGGGACGGGTTCACCGTCATCCGCAACACGGTACACAGTCCACCGCTGAGCACGAACATGTGGATGCAACCAGCCCGGCAAACCGCCACAGCGAAACTCAACACGCACACGAGGTGCAAGCCGCGCCCCGCGTCGAGTTCAGCCGCACACACCAGCACGGGTACGGGCACGGGCACGGGCATCACCATGACCTGAATTTGAAATCTGCTTATCTGCACGTCATCGCCGATGCATTCACCTCGGTGCTGGCCATTGTTGCGCTGCTGGGCGGCTGGTGGTTCGGCTGGTCATGGTTAGACCCGGTGATGGGGTTGGTCGGCGCGGCGCTGGTGGCGGTCTGGGCCAAGGGTTTGCTGACTGACACCGGCAAGGTCTTGCTCGACCGTGAAATGGACCACCCGGTGGTGCAAGAAATACGCGAGGCGGTTGAAATCAACCCGCAAACCCGGGTCACCGATTTGCATGTCTGGCGGGTCGGCAAACAGGTGTTTTCCTGTGCGCTGACCGTGGTCACGCAAGAGCCTGAATTGACAGCCGCCGTGGTGCGCAAGCGTTTGTCGGTGCACGAAGAAATCGTGCACTCAACCATAGAAATACACCGCTACCAGCGCAAATCCTGAGCGGCAAATCCGGTGTTCACATCGGGCTGTCTATGCGTATCCAGGTGGTTTTCAGTTCGGTGTATTTGTCAAACGCGTGCAGCGATTTGTCGCGCCCGACACCGCTTTGCTTGTAGTCGCCGCAGGGCACGGTGATGTCGTCTTCGTCGTACTGGTTGACATGCACGGTGCCGGCACGCAGCGCGCGCGCCACCCCGTGCGCTTTGTTGATGTCGCGGCTCCACACCGCCGCCTGCAAACCGTAGATGTTGTCGTTGGCCATGTGCACCGCTTCGGCTGCGCTGTCAAAACCCATGACGCTGAGCACCGGGCCGAAAATTTCTTCACGCGCAATCGCCATGTCGTTACGCACACCGTCAAACAGCGCGGGCTGCACAAAATAGCCGCCGCTGTCTTGCATGACACGCTCGCCGCCGGCAAGCAACTTCGCACCTTCTTGCTGCCCGCGTTCGATGTAGCCGAGCACCGTGTCCATTTGCGTGCGGTCGGCCAAGGCGCCCATCACAGTGGCTTCATCCAAGGGGTGGGCCGGTGCATACGATGGCAGCAACTCAAGGGCGTGTTGCATGAAGGCAGGCTTGATGCTGTTTTCCACCAGCAGGCGCGACGGCGCGTTGCAACTCTCGCCCTGGTTGAAAAAAAAAATGCTGGCCACCGAGGCCTGCACGGCTTGCTCGAGATCCGGGCAATCGGCGAACACGATATTGGGCGACTTGCCGCCGAGCTCGGTCCAGGCACGTTTCAAATTGCTTTGACCGGCCATCACATGGATTTGTTTGCCCACGCGGGTCGAGCCGGTAAAGCCGATACCGTCCACGTCCATGTGCAGCGCCAGCGGCCAGCGCAAGTTCGGCCAGCCGCAAGGCGCTGTGCGGAGATTTTTCGCTGGGCTTTAACACCACGCTGTTGCCGGTGGCCAGCGCCTGCGCGGCGCGGTGGGCGCGATTTCGCGGTACACCTTGTCGATGGCTTCGCCGTACCAGCGCATGCAGTTGGCGGTGCTGTTGACATCGACGCTGCGCGCATAACGGATGGGCTTGCCCATGTCGACGGTTTCCAGCCAGGCCAGCTCTTCGCGGTGCGCCAGTATCTGTTCGGCAAACGCGATCAACACCTGTTTGCGTTTGGCCGGCGGCAAACCGCGCCAGTGCTGGTCGTCAAGCGCGGCCAGCGGTGCGTCACGGAAGTTATGGCTCATGGGGAATTCCTTTGGTCAAAAAAAGACGGCCTGCGAGAGGCCGTCTGGTGTTGTCATCCGTCCAGGCGTTTTAGAAAGCAAACACCATCGAGGACAACAAGGTCAGGCTGTCTCTTTTATAGCTGTCGGAAACCGCGTCGTAAAACACCAGGCCGTTGGCGCCGTCAGCACGCAACTCCATTTTGAACCAGGTGCTGGTGTTCCAGGTGCCGCTGTTGGCCGTGTGGTTGGGCGTGATCAGGTAGTTAAAGCCGACGGACAAGGCGTAGCGGTTGACGCCGCTGCCATTTGCGGGAGTGCCAAAGCCGTTGTAAGAGTCCAGATTACCGTTTGATGGGTCATTGCTTGCATTGGCGCCCAAAACTCCGCCACCGTTGGAAGAGTTGTTGATGTAGTCAGCCCGCGTCACCAATTGCAAGCGCGGCGTGACCTTGTAAGCCACCAGCCCTGAAGCGCCAGACCAACTCATGTAGTCCCCGGCGCTGTTCAGCGAGGCTCCCCCCAACTGCCCGCGCCCGATTTGTCCTTGCAGCGTCAGGTCGCCTCGGGTGTAATACCCGTCTATCTCAAACAAATTAAAGCCTCGTGAGTTGCTGTTGGCCTGTGCGGACGTGCCGGCAAAGCCAAAGCCGCTGAATTCATTTATTGCATAGTCAGCCCGGTAGCTCAGCCCCTGGGTTTTGTCACCTGAAGTCAAGACGGTCTGGTTGATATTGCCGACCAGGAACTTGCCTATCCATTTGCCGCGCGTCATCTCCATACCCGCGCCTGTGTAATAACTGGGGATGGTGAAATCGAACAACAGGTTGTGGCTGATCAGCGGTTGCAGGTTGGACCAGATGTATTCATAGCCCGACCAGTCCGGGATTTGCCCGGCGATCAGCTTGTTGGCCGGGCCTTCCAGCGGAACAGACACTGAAGCCTCATGCACGATGGTGCTGGTATTGTAGCCTGAACTCGCAGATTTGTGCGGCGACAGCGTCAAGCGCCATTTCTGACCGCCTTCGGTTTCCTTTTGCAAGTCCAGCATGGCCATGCCGAAATACGAGTTGTAGTAGGTGTAGCCATCGCCTGAACTGGCGTCGACGTTGAAGTTGTTCAAAAAATTAAAGCCCGACGTGTTCTGCCGGTTGTTGTAGACAAAAGTCGGGTCCATCATGCCGCTGATTTTCAAGCCCTTCATGCCGGAGGTTTCCTGGGCGTCTTCTGCCGCTTCGACCTTCATACTGACGCGGTTGAAGTCTTCCACCGACACCGCGGGCGCGACGGCCGGGGCAGGCCTGGCTGCGTTTTGCTGCAACTTATCCTCGAGTTGCTGTATGCGGTCCTTGAGCGCTTGCAATTCTTTGAGCAACTCCTGGTTGCTTAGCGCATGGCCCAGAGCCGGCGCCAGCAAACCGGCAGATGCTGCAAGCGCAGTCACCAAGGGCTTGAGTCGCAAACCTGTAGAAGAAACGGGGACCGGTGTTTTCATGGAAGCTCCGCTGGGCGTTGATGAAGGTTGAATCTGTCTGTCATGGCTTAAGTGGTGTCATTGCGCCTCGCGCATGGCTGCAGCGAGTTCGCGCGAGAGTTGTTTTTCACGCCGCGCCAGCCACAGGCTGCCTGCCAACACGCACACGCCGACCAGCAACACAGTCAGGCTGGCGATCACGTTGACGCTGGGGTTCAAGCCCAGCTTGGCGCGCGAAAAAATGACAATCGGCAAGGTGTTGCTGCCGGGGCCGGACAAAAACGCCGAGATCACCACATCGTCCAGCGACACGGTGAAAGTCAGCAGCCAGGCCAACACCAGCGCCTGCGCGATCAGCGGCAAAGTGATGGCAGTAAACACTTTCCACGGGCGCGCACCCAGATCAAGTGCCGCCTCTTCCAGCGAGCGGTCCATTTCCTGCAAGCGCGACTGCACCACCACGGTGGCATAGGCCATGCCCAACACCGTGTGGCCCAGCCATATCGTCAGGGCACCGCGCTCGGGCACGCCCAGCGCCCGCTGCAAAGCCACCAGCAACAACAGCAGTGACAAACCGACGATCACATCCGGCATGACCAGCGGCGCGTTCACCATGGATTGCAATAAACCTTTGCCGCGGAAACGCTTGAAGCGCACCAGTGCAAACGCCGCCATGGTGCCCAGCACCACCGAGGTGGTGGCACTGCTGAATGCGATACGCAAGGACAAGCTCAGGGCCTCCATCAAGTCGCGGTCGCGAAACACATCGCCGTACCAATGCAGCGTGAAACCGCTCCACAGCGTAACCATTTTGGAATCGTTGAACGAGTAGGCCACCAGCGTGGCAATCGGTAAATACAAAAAAATGTAAATCGCCAGCAACCAGGTCCAGCGCAACCAGCGTGTTGTCATGGTGCACCTGCCGATCGCTGTTGCGCTTGTATGCGGTTGAACCAGGCCATCGGGCCGATGATCAACAACACCATGACAATGGCCACCGCCGAGGCCATGGCCCAATCGTTGTTACTGAAGAACTCGTCCCACAGCACCCGGCCTATGTTCAAGGTGTTCGGGCCGCCCAGCATGGCAGGGATGACGTATTCGCCGACACAGGGAATGAACACCAGCATAGAGCCAGCCACAATGCCCGAGCGTGACAAGGGCACGGTGACACGCCAGAACACCGTCCAGGGTCTGGCGCCCAAATCGGTGGCGGCTTCAAGCAAACGCAAATCCATCTTCACCAGATTCGCGTACAGCGGCAACACCATGAAAGGCAAATATACGTACACCATGCCGACCTGCAAAGAGAACGGGGTGTTCATCATGGCCAGCGGCGTGTCGATCACACCCAGCGCCAGCAGCAGTTGGTTGACCAGGCCGTTGCTGTCGAGCAGGCCTTTCAAGGCGTAAATGCGCAGCAGAAACGAGGTCCAGAACGGCAGCATCACCAGCATCATCAAACCGGGCCGCACACTGGCCGGTGAACGTGCCAGAAAATACGCAAACGGGTAACCCAGCACCAAGCACAACACGGTGGCCACCAGCGCATACATGAGCGAGGACAAATACGTCATCAGGTACAGCTTGTCCGAGAGCAAAAACAAATAATTGCTGTAGCGCAGGCTGATAACGACCAGCCCTTCCTGAACATCCACCAACGCTTTGTAGCCTATGCCGAACTCGTTCATCTCGGACAGGCTGATTTTCAGCACCACCGCAAACGGCAGCAAAAACAACAGGCCCAACCAGCCAAAGGGCAGGCCGATAACCAGTCGCGGGCCCCAAGCAGCAAGCCAATGTGGGCGCGGCTTATCCGCAGCTTGCACCAGCGTAGCCGAGGCGCTGTTGTGGCTCATCGTGTCAACACCACCACATCGCTGCCGTCCCACCAGGCCCAGGCCTGGTCACCGACTTGCAGTTTTTGTTCGTCATGGCGTGCGACGTTTTGTTGGGTAACATGGATCAAGCGCCCGTCGGCCAACCTGACATGGTAGGTGGTGAAGCTGCCGAAATACGCTAAGCTCTGCACCACCACCGGCGTTTGGTTCAAGCCATCCTCAGCAGGACTGGCACGCTCTGTGGCCAAGGGCGGTTGAAGGCTGAGACAGATTTTTTCCGGCCGCACCGCCGCCGAAACCGGCATGCCCCGGGTGCCGGTGATGCCGTGGTTGACATACACCCTGGCCTGCGGCGTATCAATCACCACGTGGTCGGCCTCGTCGACCACCACCTGCCCGTCAAACAGATTGACGCTGCCGATGAAGTCAGCGACGAACCGCGAGTTCGGTGTTTCGTAAATTTCATGCGGTGTGCCGATTTGAATGATACGCCCCTGGTCCATCACCGCGATGCGGTTGGCCATGGTCATGGCCTCTTCCTGGTCGTGCGTGACCATCACACAGGTCACGCCCACGCTTTTGAGAATCGCCACCAGTTCAATCTGAGTTTGCTCGCGCAGTTTTTTGTCCAATGCGCCCAGCGGTTCATCCAGCAACAGCAAACGCGGGCGCTTGGCCAGCGAGCGCGCCAGCGCTACACGCTGCTGCTGACCGCCGGAGAGCTGGTGCGGTTTGCGTTTGGCATAGGCCTTGAGTTGCACCAGTTGCAACATGTCTTGCACCCGCTGCTCGATCTCGGCTTTGGGTAAATTGTCCTGCTCCAAACCGAAGGTGATGTTTTGCGCCACCGTCATGTGCGGGAACAGCGCATACGACTGGAACATCATGTTGATCGGCCGCTCGTAAGCGGGCATGCGGGAAATTTCTTGACCTTGCAAAAAAATCTGGCCGCTGCTTGGTATCTCGAATCCGGCGAGCATGCGCAGCAGCGTCGATTTGCCGCAACCGGATCCGCCGAGCAGCGCGAATATTTCACCGCTGTGAACCGGCAGACTCACGCTGTCCACCGCAATGATGTCATCAAAGCTCTTTGACAGATTGACGATGTTCAACAACACATCGTGCACCGGTCTGGCTGCAGGGGCGGGCATGGTCATGGTGTCTGGTGTGGATACGGCACAGCCCGTCAGCGCATCAAGCGCCGGCGGGCGGGCCGTTTCAAATGCCGGTCTTGAAGCTGGTGTAACTGCGGGTGACCAGGCGACGCTGGTCGTTGTTGTAGGTGCGCGGTGCGTGCATGCGCGCCATGTCTTCCTTGCTGAGGTAAATGGTTTTGTTGTTGGCCACATCGGGCTTGATCAGCTTTTTATTGCCGACCACAGGGCTGGGGTAGAACACCTGGTTGGTGTCGTTGGCCGAGACCTCCGGGCGCAGCCGGTAGTTGATGAACTTGTACGCGTTCTCTACGTTGGCCGCATCCGCAGGAATGGCGACTGTGTCATAAAACAACACGCCGCCTTTGGACGGGATCAGCACTTGCACCGTGGTGCCTGCTTTGGCGTCGCGGGCGCGTTGTGCCGCGATGTTCATGTCGCTGGACCAACCGAGTGACACACACAAAGAACCGCCGGCTAGGTCATTGATGTAACCCGAGGACGAGAACAAGGTGACATACGGGCGGATTTTTTGCAGCTCTGTCCAGGCGCGCTGATAGTCTGCCGTGTTGTTGCTCGCCACCGGAATGCCCAGGTACACCATCATGGCTTCCATGATGTCCTGGCCCGAGTCCAGCATGGATACGCCGCAGGATTTCACACGCGAAGCGTATTTCGGGTCGAACACCAGCGCCCAGGCGTCGTCGGGCATGGGGAGGTCACCCAGGGCTTTTTTCACCTGGCCGACATTGATGCCGATGGTGGTGTAACCCCAGAACCAAGGGATCAAATGCTGGTTGCCCGGATCGAGCTTGACCAATTGCGCCATCACCGCCGGGTCCAGGTATTTGGCGTTAGGAATCTTGCTCATGTCGAGTTTGGTCAACAGACCGCCGCGCAGTTGCAGCGTTGCCCAGTTGGACGATGGCACCACGATGTCGTAACCGGTTTTGCCGGCCACCAGCTTGGCGTGCAGCACTTCGTTGGAGTTATACGTGTCGTAGCGCATCTTGACGCCGAATTCCTTTTCAAAATTCGGCACCGTGCTGTCGCTGATGTAGTCCGACCAGTTGTACATATTGAGCTTGCCCTCGGCGCGGGCTTGGAGGGCCGACAAGACCAGCAAGCCAAGTGCCAACCCCTTTAACAACTGATTCAGTTTGCGAAAGCGCAAAAGCGCTGTCTTCATGGCACCCATGAACTTCGTATGCATAAACCACTCCTTGTCATAGTTATCCAACTGCCAGCAACTGCATGGCGGTTTGTCACTTCATCAGACGGCCATCTGCTATTTTTTTCAAGTCAACCAGGCTTGCCGCCTTGCATCCTCCAATGTCAGGTCCAGGCTGCGCCGGATCATGGTGATCATCTGGTCGATTTGTTCGTGCGTGATGACCAGCGGCGGCGCAATGATCATGCGCGCTCCCACGGCCCGCATGATGACGCCGGTGGCCAGGCAATGGGCGCGGCACACCATGCCGATGGCCAGCGCCGGATCGAACAAAGTCAATGGAGATTTTTGTTTGACCAGCGCCAGACTGGCGACCATGCCGCAACTGCGCAGGTCGCCAACCAGCGGGTGACCGGCTAGCGTGGCGAAGGCTTTTTCCAGATACGGCGCAATATCGTTTCTGACGCGCTCGACCAGCTGCTGTTTTTCCATCCATTCAATGTTGGCCAGGGCCACCGCACAGGCCACCGGATGCCCGCTGTAGGTATAGCCGTGGTTGAACTCGCCGCCTTTTTGAATCAGCACCTCGGCCACGCGGTTACCGACCATGACACCGCCCAGCGGCTGGTAGCCGCTGGTCACGCCTTTGGCAAAAGTGATCAGATCAGGCTTGTAGCCAAATTGTTCGTACGCGAACCAGGCACCCAAACGGCCGAAGGCGCAAATCACTTCGTCGCTGATCAGCAGAATGCCGTACTTGTCGACGATGCGCTGTATCTCCGGCCAGTAGCTGGCCGGCGGGATGATGACACCGCCCGCACCCTGCACCGGTTCGCCGATGAAAGCCGCCACCTTGTCAGGGCCGACGGCAAGGATTTTGTGTTCGAGCTGGCGCGCCATGCGCAGGCCGAAATCGTGTTCGCTCTCGCCTGCGCGCCCGTGCTCGACGCCATAGGGCTGGTCAATATGCACGATGCCGGGAATCGGCAAATCGCCTTGCTCGTGCATGCCGCGCATGCCGCCCATCGACGCGCCGCCGATGGTCGAGCCGTGGTAGGCGTTGTGACGGGCGATGATGGTTTTGCGCTGCGGCTGGCCCAGTGTGGCCCAGTAATGCCGCACCATGCGGATATTGGTGTCGTTGCTCTCCGAGCCCGAGCTGGAAAAAAACACGTGGCTGAAATGGCGGTCACCGGCGCGCGGCGCCAGGCTGCTGAGCTTGGCGGCCAGGCGCACCGCCGGCACATTGGTGGAGTTGAAAAAGCTGTTGTAGTAGGGCAGCTCCATCATTTGCAGATATGCCGCCTGAGCCAACTCGGTGCGGCCGTAACCAATGTTGACGCACCACAGGCCGCTCATGGCGTCCAGCAGTTTTTTCCCTTCAGAGTCCCAGATGTAAATATTGTCGGCATGTGTGACAACGCGCGCGCCTTTGGCGGCCAGGCCTCGCGTGTCGGTGAACGGGTGCATGTAATGCGCGCTGTCGAGCGCCTGCATGGCCGGGGTGTCCACCTGACATCGCTCAATGGCGGGCGGTACGAATAAGGCGTCAGGTTTCATGGGCCGTATGTTTAAATTTTTCAGACATGCAACAACAAATGCTCGCGCTCCCAGGGGGAGATGACTTCCATGAACTCTTCGAATTCACATTCCTTAATTTCAGTGTAGACCTTGATGAAGGCTTCACCCAGCACATCGTGCAAATCTTTGTCGCGGCGCAACAGATCCAGCGCCTCGCCCAGGCTGCGCGGCAGCGCATAGGGCGCGGTGTACGCGTCGCCCTTCATTTCGGCCTTGGGCTGGATTTTGTTTTTCAGCCCCAGGTAGCCGCAGGCCAGCGTCATTGACATGGCGACATAGGGGTTGGCGTCTGGGCCTATGACCCGGTTTTCAACGCGTCTGGCTGCAGGCGGGGAAATGGGTGAGCGAATGCCTACCGTGCGGTTGTCATGGCCCCACTCAATATTGATCGGCGCTGAGGTGTGGCGCGCCAGCCGGCGGTAGCTGTTGACATAGGGGGCGACCAGCGCCATGGCTGAGGGGATGTAATGCTGCAAGCCGCCGATGAAATGGTAGAAGGCCTCGGACGGCTCGCCGTCTGCGCGGCTGAAGATGTTCTGGCCGGTGGCCTTGTCCAGAATGCTCTGGTGTATGTGCATGGCGCTGCCGGGTTCCCCGGCGATGGGCTTGGCCATGAAAGTGGCGTACATGTCGTGGCGCAGCGCGGTCTCGCGCACCGTGCGTTTGAAGAAAAACACCTCGTCGGCCAGACCAAGCGGATGGTCGTGGAAGAAGTTGATTTCCATCTGACCGGCGCCGATTTCATGGATCAAGGTATCAACGTTCAGACCCATTTTTTCGCAGTGCTCATACAGCTCTTCAAACAACGGATCGAACTCGTTGACCGCATCGATGCTGTAGGCCTGGCGCGAGGTTTCGGCGCGGCCGCTGCGCCCGATCGGCGGCCTGAGCAAGGTATTCGGGTCGGTGTAGCGCGCCAGCAGGTAAAACTCGAGTTCGGGCGCGACCACCGGTGCCCAGCCCTCGGCGGCGTACAAATCGCAGACATGGCGCAACACACTGCGCGGCGCAAACGGCACCAGCTTGCCGTGGCGGTCATAGTAATCGTGGATCACCTGCGCGGTCGGATCGGTGGCCCAGGGCACGATGCGCACCGTCGACGGGTCCGGCATCAGGTGCATGTCCCGGTCATGCGATTTGATGACGTCGTAATAAGGCCCGGTCTCGGGAAAGTTGCCGGTCACACCCATTGCCACCACCGCTTCGGGCAGGCGCATGCCGCGGTCTTCGGTGAATTTTTCGCGCGGCAGGATTTTCCCGCGCGCCACACCGGTGAGGTCGGGCACCAGGCATTCGACTT
>SHXP01000034.1 GCA_009693225.1 Limnohabitans sp.
AAATGGTGACCAAGCGTGGTGCCGAGACCGCCGTGCTGGTGCCGTTGAACGAGTGGCGCCGTTTGCAAAACGCAGAGCGGCCCCGACTCAAGCAACTGCTGTTGCAAGGCGATGTGCGCACCGCCCAACTGGTGCCGCCACGCCCCCGCGCCATGCGGCGCAAGGCCTCTTCTTTGGCCTGATGCCATGTATTTGCTTGACACCAACGTCGTATCTGAACTTCGCAAACCCAAGCCGCACGGCGGGCTACTGGCGTGGTTCAACAGCGTCGATGAGACGCAGTTGTTCTTGAGTGCGGTCACCCTGGGCGAAATCCAAGCTGGCATTAGACTGACCCGTCATCAAGACCCAGCCAAGGCACAAACCATTGAACACTGGCTCAATCAACTGGCGGCGACCTACAACATTCTGCCCATGGATGCCGCTGCGTTCAGACAATGGGCCAAATTCATGCATCAGCAGTCCAACACGGTTTACGAAGATGCCATGATCGCTGCGACGGCCAAAGTGCACAAGCTCACCGTGGCGACCCGCAACCTGTCAGACTTCAAACGCTTTGATGTGGCTTTGCTCAACCCTTTTCAAACTCAATAAACCGCATCCTGCATGTACGCCACCGACTTCCTCGACCTCCCCGCGCTTGACAGCTCCAGCGGCACGGTCACCCTGCCCGGCTCCAAAAGCATTTCCAACCGCGTGCTGCTGCTGGCCGCCTTGTCGCAAGGCACGACCGAGTTACAGGACTTGCTGGACTCGGACGACACCCGCGTCATGCTCAACGCTTTGCGTGAACTCGGCTGCCATTTGCAAGCCGCCGCCAGCCTGAAAGTCAGCGGCATCAGCGGTAAAGCACCGGACAAAACCCTGGATTTGTTCATGGGTAACGCCGGCACCGCCATGCGCCCGCTGACCGCCGCGCTCGCGCTCATGGGCGCGCATGCCGATCTGCATGGCGTAGCGCGCATGCACGAGCGCCCCATCGGCGACCTGGTCGATGCCTTGCGCCAGCTCGGTTGCCGCATCGATTACACCGGCAATGAAGGCTACCCACCGCTGGCGCTGCGCGGCCACGAAGGCTTGCAATTGAACCGGCCTATACAGGTTCGCAGCGATGTCTCCAGCCAGTTTCTGACTGCGCTGCTGCTGGCGCTGCCCCTGGTCGCGACGCAGGACATTGTCATCGAGGTGGTCGGCGAACTCATCTCCAAACCCTACATAGAAATCACGCTCAATCTGCTGCAACGCTTTGGCGTGCAGGTGCAGCGCGAAGGCTGGCAGCGGTTCACTGTACCGGCGGGCAGCCGCTACACATCGCCTGGCGTGCTGCCGGTGGAGGCCGATGCTTCTTCGGCCAGCTATTTCATCGCGCTGGGTGCGATTGCTTCTGCCGAGGGTGTGCGCATACAAGGCGTCGGCTCAGACTCGATCCAAGGCGATATCCGTTTCATGGACGCGGCGCGCGCCATGGGCGCAGACATCTCCAGCGGGCCGAACTGGGTGCAAACCCGACGCGGTGCCTGGCCCTTGAAAGCGATTGACATGGACTGCAACCGGATTCCAGACGCCGCCATGACGCTGGCGGTGATGGCTTTGTACGCCGACGGCCCCAGCACCCTGCGCAATATCGCCAGCTGGAGGGTCAAGGAAACCGACCGCATCGTCGCCATGGCCGCAGAGGCCCGCAAACTCGGCGCACACGTCGAGGAAGGCGCGGACTGGATACGCATTCACCCGATCACTGGCTGGCAGGCGGCGGCCATCCATACCTATGACGACCACCGCATCGCCATGTGTTTTTCGCTGGCGGCGTTCAACCCGGCCAAACTGCCGGTACGCATCCTAGACCCGAAATGCGTGACCAAAACATACCCCGACTATTTCGAGGCGCTGTTCACAATCTGTACTTCCTCGCAAATTCCGGTCATCGCCATCGACGGCCCGACCGCCTCCGGCAAAGGCACGCTGGCAACGCTGGTGGCGCAGCAACTCGGTTACCACTACCTCGACAGCGGCGCGCTGTACCGGTTGACGGCTTACGCCGCACTGCAAGCCGGTCTGGCACTGGACCCGGCGCATGAAAACGCCATCGCCAAGCTGGCCCGGCAGCTGCCGGTGGTCTTTCAAGGTGAGCACGTGCTTTTGTCCGGCGTCAATGTTTCTGCGGCCATACGCACCGAGGAAGCCGGTATGAACGCGTCCAAAGTCTCGGTGCTGCCCCTAGTTCGCCAGGCTTTGGTCGATTTGCAGCTGAGCTTCAGGCGCTTGCCGGGGCTGGTCGCCGACGGCCGCGACATGGGCACGGTCATCTTCCCCGGGGCGGGTTTGAAGGTGTTTTTGACTGCCAGCGCAAAAAAAAGAGCGGAACGGCGTTACAAGCAACTGATTTCAAAGGGAATTTCCACTACAATAGTGGTTATTCGCGCAGACTTGCTGGCGCGTGACGCTCGCGACACCCAACGCAACGTCGCTCCCTTAAAGCCCGCGCAAGATGCTTTGCCACTGGACAACTCATCCCTTTCCATCGATTCGTCGGTGACCCAAGTGATGCACTGGTGGCAGGACAAACAGGTGTTCGGCCCCGGCCGCGCCTGAATCTGGTTCCTCACCATCCCCTTCGCGCTGCATGGCGCACCGGTGGTGAGGTTGTTTCACCCAACAGCGGAAAGCCCGCACCAACAGTCGAACCAGTTTTCCCGCCAATCCGTGTTGCGGACGCTTACTCGACGAAATTAGGAAATTGAATGTCTGAATCTTTTGCAGTCCTGTTTGAAGAATTCCTGAAACGCTCCGAGATGCGTACCGGCGAGGTCATCACCGCCGAAGTCATCCGTGTCGAGCACAACCACGTCGTGGTCAACGCGGGGCTGAAATCAGAAGCCTACGTGCCTATCGAAGAATTCAAAAATGATCTGGGCGAAATCGAAGTCCAGGCCGGCGACTTTGTGTCGGTGGCCATCAGCTCTGTCGAAAACGGCTACGGCGACACCATCCTCAGCCGCGACACGGCCAAGCGCCTGGCTTCCTGGATGTCATTGGAAAAAGCCCTGGAATCCGGCGAATTCGTCACCGGCACCACCAGCGGCAAAGTCAAGGGCGGCCTGACCGTGCTGGTCAACGGCATTCGAGCTTTCCTGCCGGGTTCGCTGATCGAGACCCGTCCCATCAAAGACCTGTCGCCGTTTGAAAACAAGACCATGGAATTCAAGGTCATCAAACTCGACCGCAAGCGCAACAACGTCGTGCTGTCGCGCCGCGCTGTCATCGAAGCCTCTATGGGCGAAGAACGTGCCAAGCTGATGGAAAGCCTGAAAGAGGGCTCTATCGTTCACGGCGTGGTCAAGAACATCACCGAATACGGTGCATTCGTCGACCTGGGCGGCATCGACGGTTTGCTGCACATCACCGACATGGCCTGGCGCCGTGTTCGTCACCCTTCCGAGGTGGTGGTCGCAGGTCAGGAAATCACGGCCAAGATCCTCAAATTCGACACCGAGAAAAACCGCGTGTCTCTGGGCTTGAAACAAATGGGCGACGACCCCTGGATGGGCGTCAACCGCCGCTACCCGCAAGGCACACGCATGCACGGCAAGGTCGCCAACATCGCCGACTACGGCGCGTTTGTCGAACTCGAACCCGGCATCGAAGGACTGGTGCACGTGTCCGAAATGGACTGGACCAACAAGAACGTGGCACCTTCCAAAATCGTGGCCCTGGGCAACGAAGTCGAAGTCATAGTCCTCGAAATCGACGAAGACAAACGCCGCATTTCTTTGGGCATGAAGCAGTGCAAAGCCAATCCGTGGCAGGAATTCGCATCAGCCACCAAGCGCGGCGACCGCGTCAAAGGCCCGATCAAATCCATCACCGACTTCGGCGTGTTCGTCGGTCTGGCTGCCGGTATCGATGGTCTGGTGCATTTGTCCGACCTATCCTGGAACGAAACCGGCGAAGCCGCCGTGCGTAACTTCAAGAAGGGCCAGGAAGTTGAAGCCGTGGTGCTGGCGGTTGACGTCGAGCGCGAACGCATTTCCCTAGGCATTAAACAACTCGACTCCGATCCGTTCACCAACTTTGTGTCGGTCAACGACAAGGGCCAGATCGTCACAGGTACTGTCAAAACAGTCGACGCCAAGGGCGCGGAAATTAATCTGGGCGAAGACATCATCGGCTACTTGCGCGTCTCCGAAATCAGCCGCGACCGCGTCGAAGATGCTAGCCATGTCCTCAAGGTCGGCGACGAAATCAGCGCTGTGGTGGTCAATATCGACCGCAAAACACGCAACATCCAGTTGTCTATCAAAGCCAAAGATGCCGCCGATCAGGCCGACGCCATGGCCAACCTGAGCCAGCAAAACGCCGGCAATGCAGGTACCACCAGCCTGGGCGCCTTGTTGCGTGCCAAACTGGACAACAACGAGAATTGACCGTCCGCCCCGGTGGCTTATTTTAAACAATATTTCCTGAAATGTATCGCAATGACCCGCAGTGATTTGGTAGAAGAACTGGCCACACGATTTCCGCAATTGGCGCACCGCGATGCCGAGTCCGCCGTCAAAGCTTTGCTCGACGCCATGAGTGAAACGCTGGTCAAAGGCTACCGCATCGAGTTGCGCGGTTTCGGCAGTTTTTCCGTCAACCGCCGCCCGCCTCGCATGGGCCGAAACCCGCGTTCAGGGGAATGCGTTGCCATTCCGGAAAAACGCGTGCCCCATTTCAAACAAGGCAAAGCCTTGCGTGAGGCCATAGAGGTACGCACGGAAGAATTATTGAAAAGCCCGGGTGGTCTCAAGCCCTAGAATGTCACCCACACAAGGGGACGCACGTGAAAGCATTTATCAGGCTGCTTCAGTGGACATTGAAAGCAGCTGTTTTTTTCATACTGCTGGCCTTTGCCTTGAACAACCGGGATGATGCCACTGTGCATTTCTTCTGGGGCTTGCAATGGCAAGCCCCCATGGTGCTGGTATTGTTGGCCGTGTTTGCTTTAGGCGTGGCCATCGGTGTGCTGGGCATGGTGCCGCGCTGGTGGCGCCAACGGCTTCTGGCGAAAAAAGCACAACAAACCCTGACACCGGCTGCCGATAAACCGGTCACGCCCTCGGTGGCAGCGGACATGTATGGACCTTGAAATCAACCTGATTTTTTTCGGCCTGCCCCTTGCTTTCGCACTGGGCTGGCTGGCTTCGCGTTTCGATTTACGCCAGCTGCGCATGGAAAACCGCAGCAACCCCAAGGCTTATTTCAAAGGTCTGAACCATTTGCTCAACGAGCAGCAGGACCAGGCCATCGACGCTTTCATTGAAGCGGTGCAACGCGACCCCGACACCTCCGAATTGCATTTCGCGCTCGGTAATCTGTTTCGTCGCAGGGGTGAATTTGAACGCGCAGTGCGTGTCCACCAGCACCTGCTTGACCGAGGCGATATCAGCCAGAGTGACCGTGAACGCGCCCAATACGACCTGGCCATGGATTTCGTCAAGGCCGGTATTCTGGACCGGGCTGAAGCCGCGCTGAGACCTCTAATGGGTACGCCGCTGGCACCCCAGGCCCTGCTGGCCTTGTTAAGTATTTACGAGCGCAGCCGCGACTGGCAGCAGGCCGCGGATATCTCGCTGCAACTCGACCAGTCCGGCCAGGGCCAGTTTGCCGTGCGCCGCTCGCATTACCTGTGCGAACTTGCCGCCACTCAAGCCGACAGCCAACAGGCGCAGACCCTGTTAGAGCAAGCCATTGAGACTGCGCCTTTGAGCGCCAGACCGCGCATTGCCATGGCCTCACTGCTCGAACAGCATCAGCGTCACGCCAAAGCTTGCGACCACTTGCAGGAACTCGCGCATCTGGTGCCTAACGCCATGCCCTTGATCGCAGCCTCACTGGCCAGGCTCGCGCCGCTGGTGCAAAGACACATCGGTGTGCTGACCCTTCTGCAGGACAGCTACCACCAGTCGCAAAGCCTGGATGTGCTCTATGCCATCGTCAGCCTGCAAACTGACTTGGGGCAGGAGCACGGCCGCAAACTGTACGCGTCTCACCTGGACAAGCATCCCTCACTGATTGCCGCCACCCGCTTGCTGGCGGACGCCGCGCTGGACCCGGCGCAGCAGCCCCAGGTGCAGCGCGCTCTGGAACACGCCGCCAAGCCCCTGCGGCGTTACCGCTGTGCGGCTTGCGGCTTTGAAGCCTTGCAGCACTTCTGGCATTGCCCCGGCTGCCAGGCCTGGGACAGCTACCCGCCTAGGCGCATCGAAGAACTCTGAACAGCCGCAATGGCTTTTAAAAGCAGCGGGACTTCATCCTTTTCTGCTTGCTTGCTGAAAAATGAGAGTAATCCGGTTCAGACAGCATTGCGCGGCTGACTGCATGGCTGCGCCCTACGCTGTCTTTGGCCGGTGTCTTAGATTTCATTTGCAAGGGTGCATGCCATGAACAAATCAAGCTTGGGTGCAGTGGCCATGGTTCTGATCTGTCAGCCTACCGCCGCGCTCGAACTCAACCAGGCCAGCGAGGCAGAGCTTGACGGACTGCGCGGCATCGGTCCGCCGTTCACGCGGCGCTTGCTGGCGGCACGTGAAAAACAGCATTTCAAAAACTGGAATGACCTGCAAGCACGCGTCAAAGGCGTAGGCCCCCGGCTGTCGCAGTCTTTGTCAGACCAGAGCTTGACGGTGAACGGGGAGAAGTATCAGGCGCAGCCCCGGGCCAGGGCAAATTATTCGCTGACGGTGCTGAGCTTACGAGAGTTGATCGGATCACGGAACACCAGCGGCTTGACCTCGACGCGCTTGACATTCGGCACCTGCGCATAAGCCACGGCGTCCAGCACCAGTTGATGATGCTCGGATTTGTCGCACACCGGGTCAGCGTTGGCGGCGTCACCGGTCAGCATCAGCGCCTGACAGCGGCAACCTCCCAGGTCTTTTTCCTTTTCCGGACAGGTACGGCAAGGCTCTTTCATCCAGGCGTCGCCCCGGTAGTAGTTGAACGAGCCTGAGTCGTACCAGATATCTTTCACCGTCATGTCTTTGACATTCGGGAATTCAAGATGCTTGATCATCTTGGCGGTGTGGCACGGCAATGCCGTACCGTCAGGCGAGATGGTCAGGAAAATATTGCCCCAGCCGTTCATGCATTTTTTAGGACGGGTTTCGTAATAGTCAGGCACCACAAAAAACATGCGCAGCTTGTCGCCGAGTTTCTCGCGGTACTCATTGGTGACGCGTTCAGCGCGTTGCAGTTGTTCGCGGCTGGGCATGAGGCCGTCGCGGTTGAGTTGCGCCCATGAATAGTATTGGCTGTTGGCCAGCTCCAGATACTCAGCGCCCAGGTCAACCGCCAACTCGATGATCTTGTCTATGTAATCAATGTTCAGACGGTGAATGACGCAATTGAGCACCATGGGCCAGCCGTTGGCCTGAATCAGTTGCGCGGCTTTTTGCTTCAAGGCAAAGGTTTTAGTGTGCGACAAAAAGTCATTGAGCTCGCGGGTCGAGTCCTGGAACGACAACTGCACATGGTCGAGTCCGGCGTCTTTCAAGGCCTTGGCGCGTTCGGCCGTAAAGCCTATGCCCGAGGTCAGCAGGTTGGTATAAAAGCCCAGTTTGTGCGCTTCAGCCACCAGTTCTTCCAGGTCATCCCGCACCAGCGGTTCACCGCCTGAAAACCCGCACTGCACGCTGCCGGCCGCGCGTGCATCGCGCAATACCTTGATCCATTCCTGTGTGGTCAGCTCGGGGCCGTGCTGTGTGTAATCCACCGGGTTATAGCAAAACACGCAGTGCAAGGGACAGGCATACGTGACCTCAGCCAACAACCACAAAGGCGGCCCCACCGTGACTTCCTTGCCATTGACTGTAGGCGTCATGTTTTTACCCATCCTTGTTTGTTCGCGATTTCAAGAAAGGCCAGCACATCGTTTTGCAGGCCGGTGGTTTCAAAATCTTTTTCCAATTCGGCAATTAGCGCGATGACGGTTTTTTGTCCGTCCAGGCGTTTGATGATTTCGCCGGCACTGCCGTTCAACTTGACCATGCCTTCAGGGTACAACAACACCCAGGCCTGCTGAACTTCTTCCCACTGCAAGCGGAACATGACCGCCAGCGCCGGCGTGCTGTTCAACACGGCTTCATCATTGTTCATGTTTTGGGCCCGGTAATTTGCACATTGCATTGGTCGAGCATGATGGCGTCAGCCAGTGCCCACAGCACATTGAGCTTGAATTGCAGAATTTCCAGGGCGCGCTCCTGCATGGCACGCGTCTGACTGAAATAGTTGAGCGTGAATGTCAAACCGTGCGCCACATCGCGGCGGGCCTGGGTGAGACGGTTTTTGAAATACTGCAAGCCGGTGGCGTCGACCCAGGGGTATTTTTCAGGCCAGGTATTGATGCGCTGCTGGTGAATATGCGGCGCAAACAATTCGGTTAGGCTGGACGCAACGGCTTCCTGCCAGGGTTGACGACGCGCGAAATTGACATAGGCATCGACCGCGAAACGGCTGGCCGGTGCAACATAACGCAATGAAGTGACATCATCGCGGCTCAAGCCCACGGCCTGACCGAGTTGAATCCAGGCCTCGATGCCGCCCTCGTCCTTCAAGCCGTTCAACTCAAAACCATCGTGATCCAGGATACGCAGAATCCATTCGCGGCGGATCTCTCGGTCATCGCAATTGGAGAGGATGGCGGCATCCTTGAGGGGTATGGAAATCTGGTAGTAGAAGCGATTGGCCACCCAGCCGCGCAGTTGTGCCGCGTTGAGTTTGCCCTCGGCCATCATCACGTGAAAAGGGTGGTGTATGTGGTAGCTGGTGCTTTTGCCGCGCAACAGGGTTTCAAATTCTTCAGCGCCCCATAGGGTGTGTGTATCGGCCTTCGCCTCGTTCATTGCATTGTTCACAGTTCAATCTCCATGCCGTCAAAAGCCACCTCGATGCCGTGTGCAGTCAAGGTCTGTCGTTGCTGGCTACTGTCGTCCAGGATGGGGTTGGTGTTGTTGATATGGATCAAAACTTTGCGCACATGCGCGGGCAATTTGTCCAGCCATTCGATCATGCCGTCGGCGCCGCTTTGCGGCATATGTCCCATGGAACGGGATGTCTTTTTGGAAGCGCCAAGGGCAATCATTTCGTCGTCGGTCCACAAGGTGCCGTCAACCAACAAGCAATCAGCCTGCTGCATGGCCTGCCACACATGGGGCTCCATCTGGCCTAGACCCGGGGCATAAAACAGGGTCTTGCCGGTGTTCTCGTCTTTCACGCTGATACCGACGTTATCGCCGGGCTGAGGCTTGTCACGGTGCGGTGAATAAGGCGGTGCGTTGCTGATGAGCGGCAGCGCTTGAAAATGCAAACCCGATAGGCCGGGCACCTGGAAAGCGGTTTGCAATTGCAAATCATGCCAGTCGATGTCACAGTAATGCGACAGGACTTTGAACAAAGGGTTGCCGGTGCTCAGGTCTTCGCGCACCAGCGGGTGGCACCAAAGCGGCAGCTTATGGCGGTGCTCGCGCAGCATCAGCAAGCCGGTGGTGTGGTCTATCTGAGCGTCCATGAGCAAGACAGCGGCAATGCCGGTATCACGTAAAGCGCGTGCGGGTTGCAAGGCGGGAAAGGCTTTGATCTGCTGCAGCACATCGGGTGAGGCGTTGAAAAGCAGCCAATCGGTTTCGTTTGAAGTGACAGCGATAGAAGACTGGGTGCGGGGCTGATGGTGAGGACTGCCGCCGCGTACCGCGCTGCACTGCGGGCAATTGCAATTCCATTGCGGGAACCCACCGCCGGCGGCAGAACCAAGTACATGAATTTTCACAATAGCGCCGCTTTAAAAAAAAACCGCGTCAAGCGCGGAACATAGGAAACAAAGATGCAAAATAAAAAGGTCTGCCGGGTTGCCCCGACAGACCACCGTTAAATTAACGGTTAGCGATGTACATGGTGATTTCGAAACCGAAACGCATGTCGCTAGCTGCAGGTGTTTGCCATTTCATAGTGTATCTCCTAAAGAATGCCGCTGATTACGGCGAATCGTGTACAGAGCCATTCCGAACACAAGTGTGTACTGTGCCTCATCCGCCGGGCTTCGCCTATAGGTAGGACATTGAATCTATCCTCATGAATTTCATGAGACCCGCCTAGGGTTTGCCCGTGAAAACCCTGATCCGATCAGGCGGCAGGGGCAAAACGACTAGCATTGGCCGCGACATGAATGAAAACCCTCATCCCGGCTTGTTTCCAGCCATCGAACCCTACCGCCACGGTTTTTTGGACCCGCAGGACGGACACACTGTTTATTTTGAGGAATGCGGCTCAGCGGACGGTCTGCCGGTTGTGTTTTTGCACGGCGGACCGGGCAGCGGATGCGGCCCCAAACTCCGCCAGCTGTTCAACCCTGCCAGCACCCGGGTGGTGATGTTCGACCAGCGCGGTTGCGGACGCAGCACGGCTGAGAACCCCTTGCAGGCGAACACCACGGCCCATTTGCTGCTGGACATGGAGCGCTTGCGCGAGCACCTGGACATAGACCGCTGGCTGGTGGTCGGCGGCTCCTGGGGCGGCGGCCTGGGGCTGGCATATGCCTCAGCGCATCCGCAAGCCTGCCTGGGCGCGGTCATACGCGGCGTTTTCCTGTCGCGGCCCGTCGATTTGCAATGGTTTTTCCACGATGCCCGCCAGTGCATGCCGGACGCTTGGTCAGACTTTGCAACGCACCTGGATGGCGTGACACCCCAAGACAGTTGCGCCCGGATCTGCCGTCAGATGCTGCAAACCGATGATGCCGGCGCGCTGGTGGTGGCCCGGGCCTGGCAGGACTGGGAAAACGCCGTGACCAACCGTCATTACACACCGGCCAATTCCGCCGCCCCGGATGACAAGGCTGCGCTTGCGCTGCTGGCCAAATACCGGCTGCAAAGCCATTATTTGTTGAACCGGTGTTTCTTTCCGCAGGATGGCCTGTTGAACCATCTCTCAGCCTTGGGCAGCTTGCCGGTGCACCTGGTCCACGGCAGGCTGGACTGGATTTGCCTGCCTGAAGCCGCCTGGGCGGTGCACCGGGCTTTGCCGCACAGCCGGCTCAGCATGGTCGACGCGGTAGGTCACAATCCGTTTGAAGCACCCATGACCGGCGTGCTGGTACAAGCCATTGAAAACATGGTGCAACAACTGTCTGCCAAAGACTGATCGCACATGTCCTTACGACTTCAAATCAACCTCATCATCGGTGTGTTGCTGGCGACCTTTGCCTCTTTGCTGATTGCATTTCAGCTGGAAGACACGCGCAGCAGCGTAGACGATGAAATGGAAGGCGCCAACATGGTGGCAACGCAATTGCTGTCGCGATTGCAAGCCGCCAACCGCCAGACCAGTCTGGTCGACATGAAAGAGTTTTTAAGCAAGGTCGGCCGTGTGCGCGCCAACGAAATTGAGCTGCTCGACGACGACGGCTACATGATTTACCACTCCCCGCCGCCGGTCTACAAAGCCGGTCGCGACGCGCCGCAGTGGTACAGCAGTATCGTGTCACCCTCCGTCAAAACCCAGGAAATCGCCTTGGACAGAGGCCGTTTACTGGTCCGCGCCGACCCCTCGCGGGCTGTGCTTGACGGCTGGGACGACTTCGTCCCTTTGCTGGTGACGATTCTCATCGGCGTGATCATCGGCATGTTGCTGGTCAGCTGGCTGGTGGGACGCGCCTTGCAACCTATGCAGCAAGTGGTGCAAGGGCTGTATGAGATCGGCAAAGGGGACTACGACACCCGCCTGCCCGGCATGCGCGGACAGGAAGCCCAATTGATGGGCATGGCTTTCAATGCCATGGCGCAATCGCTGCAGGACGGCATATCGGCCCGGGAAAAAGCCCGTCAAGCGACTCTGGCGCTGGCCCAAAACAGGGAACTGACGCAGGTGATTCAAACCCGCATTGAAGAAGTGCGCGGACAGATTGCGCGTGAATTGCACGATGAACTCGGCCAGCAGGTCACCGCCATCAAAAGTGTCGGTATGGCGATTGCCCACCGCGCCAAAAGTGTGGACCCGCAAATAGAAGCCTCGGCCCGCATGGTGATGGATTGCGCCGATGCCATTTACGAGGAAGTGCATCAGCTGGTGACGAAACTCAGGCCGCTGGCGCTGGACCGCTTCGGCTTGCAGGATGCTTTGCAGGATTTGCTGGAGGAAGCGCGCAGCCGCCACCCCGAGATGCAATTGAGCCTGGCCATTGACGCACCGCTGGAAAAACTGGAAGACAACCTGGCCACCGCCACCTACCGCATCATGCAGGAGTCATTGACCAATGCCTTGCGTCATGCACAAGCCAGCCGCATTGAAATGAAGGTGTCGGCTATCGATGAGGAGTTGCATCTGGAGGTGCGCGACAACGGGCAAGGCCCCTCGGCGGACTGGCAGCAGTCGGGACATTTCGGCGTCATCGGCATGAGCGAACGTGCCCAGGGCCTGGGCGGCCATCTGCTGTTCGAGGCTTTGCAGCCGCAAGGTGCGCGCGTGCTGGCCGTTTTGCCACTCAGCCACAATAGCGACCATGGCTAAATTGAAACTCATGCTGGTGGACGATCACGCGGTGGTGCGCGGCGGCTTCAAAGTATTGCTGCAAACCTGGAACGATGTCGAGGTGGTGGCCGAGGCTGCCAGCGGCGAAGAAGCTTTGCAAATCTACGAGCAGCACCGCCCGGACGTGGTGGTGATGGACATCGCCATGGCCGGCATGGGCGGTATCGAGGCCATCAAGCGCATGATTGCCAAGGACCCGGGGGCGCGCATTCTGTCTCTTTCTGCCCATGAAGACACCAGTTACTCCAAACGTGCATTGCAGGCAGGCGCACTGGGTTATCTGTCCAAACGTACCGCGCCCGAGGTGCTGATCGATGCCATCCGCCTGGTGGCGCAGAAAAAACGCTTTATTGACCCGGTGATCGCACAGCGCATGGTCATGCAGGACCTGGATGGCGACGAAAGCCCCATCGAAAAACTCTCACCGCGCGAATTCGAGGTGTTTATTCAACTCGCGCGCGGTCAATCGGTACAGCAAATTTCCGAGAGCCTCAAGCTGTCAACCTCCACCGTGGGGACTCACTTGTACAAGGTCAAACAAAAACTGCAACTCGCCAACCAGTCGGAAATCACCTTGCTGGCCATGCGCCACGGCTTGCTGGATTCGGATGTGACCTGATCCTGAAACCGTCCGTCTTCATGCTTACCGGCAGTAGCCGGCTTGCAAAGCCCGGATGAATTTGCGAAAAACTACATAAAATTGTCTATTAATAAATTTGTAAGATTTTTAACCTAAGGATTCTCTGCAAAAGTCACTGCATAAGTCAACCACAGGCCTACTTCAAACGTTATAGGTAGATGAAACAAACTACCTTTGCCAACACTGGATTTGAATTGGTCACCAAGCGCACGCGCAAGCGTGAGTTTTTGGGGTTCTGTCGCAATAAGAAATTCTGAAGAATCTTACCTACTACCAGTAGCGTATTTGCCCTATGCCAAACACCACCTATAGCGTCCCTGAAAAACTGGAAATCCTTATTGCGACAGAACCCATTTTTTTCATACAC
>SHXP01000035.1 GCA_009693225.1 Limnohabitans sp.
GAAATCGGTAGCCGACCGGCGCGTGCAAAACAAAGGGATCAGCTTCTGCCGTCGTATGGACGATCAGGAAAGATCCGTCAGCAATCGGTTCGCAAAGCGTGCATGGAAACCCGGTCTCAACAGCCAACTGGTCGACCAGGGGGCGGATTGCCGCTAAGTGGGTTCGAGAGTGCAGCGCAGGAGCACATGCATGCGCTCGGTGTGCCAACGTCACGAGCTTTGAGTTTGTACGTTTCAAAAACGGAGAAGGTTAAGCGGCCGTGGTATTCGGAGGGCTCACGCTCGCAGGATCCCGACATGCTTATATCGGAGGCCGTCGCCATTTCGACGCGCATCGCACCGTCGTTCATTCGGGTAGGTCAACTCGAGCTCTTCGGTCGCCGTACGCTCAAGAAGGAACACCCGAAAGCGATGGAGGAGCTCAAGCAGATTGTGTTGCACTTGATTGATCGTGAGTACGGTGACGTCATCGACGAGAAACTAAGCACTGCCGAAAAAGTGGTGTTGCTCGCGCGCGAGTTCCGCAGCCGCCTAACGTCGCTTGTGGCGAACTGGATCCGCGTCGGCTACTGCCAGGGCAACTTCAACAGCGACAACTGCGCGGCCGGTGGCTTCACACTCGACTATGGTCCATTCGGATTTTGTGATGTGTTCAATCCGCTCTACCAGCCATGGACGGGTGGCGGACATCACTTCGCGTTCTTGAATCAAGCCGTGGCAGCAGAACGCAACTTCCAAATGTTTTGTAAGGCGTTGCGGCCCTTGCTGAAATCACTTACGTCGCATCAGGACTATCTGCGACAGCTCGACGAGATTCGAAGTGGCTTTGCAACAGTGATGCAAGCGCAAATGGAGAAGATGTGGGCTGCCAAACTTGGACTCGGCACTTTTCACTCAGCGTTGTTCATTGAGCTCGAAACGCTCATGGTGCAAACTCCTGTCGATTACACCCTCTTCTTTCGCGAGCTCTCGACGGTACCCGACGACATTGGCCCACTCAAAAAAAGCTTCTACGATGAATCAAAAGGGATGGACAAGCGCTGGTCAGAGTGGCTCGAAAAATGGAAATTCCTCATAGTCAGCGCCAGTACGAGCGACGCAAATGCTGTGCAGCCCCCTTCCCGTGAGGAGCTCTCTAGGCGGATGAAACTCATCAACCCAAAATACAGTTTGCGAGAGTGGTTTGTTGTGCCTGCTTACAACCAAGCGACTGCGGGGAACTACTCTCTAGTTCGAGAGCTGCAGGAAGTCATGACTCAGCCCTACGCCGAGCAATCAAAGGAGGTGGAGGAGAAATACTATAGGCCCAAGCCGTTTGAGTTCTTTGAGATCGCTGGATTGTCGTATGTAAGCTGCTCGTCATGATTTTTCGAAAACTGATCGCGGCCCACGGTTGGCACCCGGTTGGCACCCGGTTGGCTCTAGGCTAGAGGACATGGATTTTGGCCCTATGCGCTCACAGTACGAAAAAGACAAGCACAACAAACAAAGAGATACAACATGAGCCAAAGACCTTGGCACGAATAAGCATCTCAACTAGGCTGAGTTTTTAGGGCAGCTTCATTTCGGCCTTTGGCTTGCGCCACACGCTGGCCAGCCAGGGCTGCGCCTCAAACGGCAAGGGTGTGTTCCATGAAGTGGCTTTGGAAGACGCAGCGGCTTACCTTGCTTTGCCACGTCACTGGGGATTGACGCTGCCGCGCGGCAGCGTAGGTGGCGCGCACGCAGGCTATGCGGTGTATGCGTGTATCAAAGGACGTGTGGCAGTGGCGGCGCTGGAGCCGCATTTCGCGGCGCGTTTGGCAGAAGTGGCAGGCATCAAAGCGGCCAAGCCCAGGCAGGACTTGATGTTGCTGCCTTCTACACGGGTGAAGCTAAGTGATTTTTTTGCGGTTCTCACGCGCAAGCAAATAGAAGCGCTGGCCACTGCGCACGACTTGCCATTGCTGACTATGTCTTAACTCAGGCCGTACACCTGTTTAACAGCAGCTTCTAGGGACGACATATCGTCTGCCGATAGCTCGCCAGTATGTTTGAGCAACCTGACTTTGTCTATGGTTCTGAGTTGATAACACAAGGCCACTGAGGATTCACCTGCGGACGGCAGGCTGACGCTGACTGGCGAATGTGCTCGCGCACTGCTTTTGAACTGATCAACGAACTGCAGGCGCAAGTGGTGTCCCCTGCGCATGGAATGCAAGACGTGATGCTTACTCCCCTCAGTGCGTGTGAGATTGAACTTTCGGTTTACTACTACTACTTAACTTATGTATTGCTGGCTGAGCACTTGTCATGTCCTATTGCAAGTCTGGACAAGGATTTGCGCAAAGCGGCGAAAAGAAGCGGTATTGCCATCGCCGCTTTAGATCTGCAATAAGCAAGCATTAATTTCTTGCCGCTTTGTGATTCTCATCCGGTTTGAGCGTGGACAAGCGCTCAACCAATTGAACTCGGTTGTCTACGCCGAGCTTGCGAAAAGCATGACCCAAGTGCGTTCTTACCGTTGTAAAAGCGATGCCTAGCTTTTTGGCGATCTGCTTGTCGCTAAAGCCTGCGGCGGCCAGCCCGGCAATTTCTTTTTCTCTCATGCTTAACAAAGACTTGACTGGTAATCTGGCGCTGCCTTCCAGCAGATCGAACTCCATTTCAAGTGAATCTTCCTGAGCGCTATCGACAAACAACCCATTGTGTCTGGCCCGGCTCAATGCCGCAGTGAATGCAGGCTTGAGCAATTCCAGAATATCCAGTGTTTCACGGTCAAACCGGTCCCGTCGACGATGCCGCCAGATTCGCATATCACCCAAGTTAACCGTGCCCTGCCAAGCGTACAAATTGACTCCCCAATAAAGTCCGTCCAAAGCCAAAAAATCATTGAAAAATTCGGTTTTTATCAAATCGTGTTGAGGCATGACTTCTTCGACCAGCACAGGACATCGCATTTTTTGCATGATGGGCGTGATCGGATCCTGAAACTGGTAAAAGTTTTCATAGCGCCTGAGGTTGGTGTCGTCCATATTCAGCGCAACCCGGTTGCCAAATCGCATTTCAGCATCATTCCATACATACGAGGCGTAGTAATCAGCATCCAGCAATTCAAGCAATTGATGGCCGACCAATTCCCTGACTTGTGCTTCCCCGTAGGGTTCCGCCAGGGTTTTGATCACCTTAGACAGTATTTTTAATTTGGCTGGGGAGAGGTACATGGCTTGTTCCGATAAACAGTTTCAAGCAGCAATTTCATTCTAAACACAAGTGGAAACCCTATCATCAATCATGAGGATGTCTAAGCACTTGCATCATCGATACGATGCGGACTATATCCCTTAGTCATACCCCTCAAGCCTTGTCTGCAAAGAAACCAGCCATGAACCTCAAAGAACTGACCATCGTTGAATCCCGGGCTCACATGGTCAAGGGCACTTTTTCCGCCACTGAATATGTCACTGAACTCTTGCGCAGTGAGCCAGATGCGGTTTCGCTCAATGCCTTTGTTGCGCGCGATACCGGGCAAATGCTCAAAGAGGCAGCCGCAGCAGATGCTTCGGGTGCAAGCCGGAATGCGGCCAAGCTGCTTGCCGGTATCCCCATCGCTCTCAAGGACAACATCAACACCACAGGCCTGCCGACCACCGGTTGCACCGGGGCACTCAAGGGAAAAACCCCTGCAGAAAACGCCCCCGTGGCCCGTCAGTTGTTCGATGCCGGTGCCATTTTGGCCGGTAAAAACAATATGCACGAGTTGGCTTTCGGTATCACCAACAACAACGCTGTCACCGGAGCTGCGCGCAATCCCTGGCAAACCGACCTGATCCCGGGCGGCAGCAGCGGCGGCTCGGCGGCGGCCGTCGGCGGGCGACTGGTGCCTGCCGCCATCGGTACAGATACCGGCGCATCTGTCAGATTGCCTGCCGCGCTATGCGGTGTCACCGGTTTTCGCCCTAGCATGGATCGTTACAGCCAGCGTGGCATTCTGCCGATTTCACACACCCGGGATACGCCGGGCCCGATTGCCCGCAGTGTGGCTGACATTCAATTGCTGGATCAACTGTTGTCAGGTAAAGCGCAGACCAGCGCTGCTATTGATTTACGCGGCCTGCGCATCGGTCTTCCCAGGACTTACTTTTTCACCGGGTTGGACAGTGAATTGCAAGCTGTGATTGAGCAGGCCATTCAAAGCCTGTCCGCTGCCGGCGTGCACTGGGTTGAAGGCGAAGTGGCCGAGCTTGCTGAGCTCAACGGCGCAGTTGGTTTTCCTGTGGCCTTGTATGAAGTGATGCAGGATATGCCTGTTTATTTGAAAGAAAGCGGCTATACACTAAACATGCCTGAACTGGTTGCAGGGATTGGCAGTCCGGATGTCGCAGGTTTGATGAGTTCTTTACTGGGTGAAGGTGCCATACCTCAAGAGGTGTATGAACAGGCATTGCGCATCCGCAAGCTGCTGCAAATCAACTACGCCAGCTACTTTGCCGATAAGCAAGTGGATGCCATGTTGTTTCCCACATCGCCTTTGCCTGCCCGTCCGATTGGTGAGGATGAAACTGTCTTGCTCGGGTCTGAACAGGTACCCACTTTTTTCACCTTTATTCGCAATACTGACCCCGGGAGTAATGCCGGTATCCCGGGTATCAGCATTCCTGCAGGCCTGACCCGCAGCGCTTTGCCTGTGGGTCTGGAGCTCGATGGTCCGCATGGTTCTGATGCACGCTTGCTGGCGATTGCGCAAGCCATGGAAAGCGTTCTGGGTCCTCTGCCTATCCCCCAAGGTCATTTTTCCTGAGTGTTGTCCACGCGGGCCTGACTGCCCCTTCTTTTGTTTTCATTCACCTTGTTTTGAATTGGAGTTAACTTATGAAACGTCGTTCATTTATCCAAAACAGTCTGGCGCTAGGTAGTCTGGTCGGGGCGGATCTGCTGTTGCCGCATCTCGCCTTTGCCGCCAGTCCGGTCAAAGTCGGCCTGATGATTCCCATGAGCGGTCCAGCCGGTTTGTTCGGACCTTCCAGCAAGAATTGCGGCGAATTGGCGGTAGCCGAGATCAATGCACGAGGCGGTCTGGCTGGCAGACCGATTGAACTGATCATCAGTGATGCTGGTGTCCCGCCCGCAGAGGCCAGCCAGGGTGCACTCAAGCTATGGAAAGGGCAACAGGTGGAAGCCTTTGTCGGCATGCACGACTCTGCGGTTCGGGGTGCGCTGGTCGGTGTGTTCAAGGGACAAGTACCATATATTTATACCTCTACTTACGAGGGTGGTGAATGCTCACCGGGGACCCAGGTGCTGGCAGAAACACCGACACAGCAGTTGGAACCGGTCATCCCTTGGCTCAGCAAAGAGCGCAAATTAAAAAACTGGTACCTGATTGGAAACGACTACAACTGGCCGCGCGACACCAATGCCATGGCCAAACAATACATCGCCTCAGCAGGAGGCAAAGTGGTCGGAGAAGAATACCTGCCGTTCACGACAGACAACTTTGATGCCAACCTTGCCAAAATCAAAGCCAGCGGCGCCGATGCTGTTCTGATCACCTTGGTGGGCGGTGCGTCTGTCGGCTTTAACCGGGCATTTGCCAGTTTCGGGCTGGCCGACAAAGTTACCCGGCTAGGAACGCTCATAGAAGAAAACACCTTGGGTGGCATCGGCATGGAAAATGCAGCCAATCTTTATTCTTCCTCAGGTTACTTTGCCTCGATTGACACACCGGCAGCGATTGATTTTGCTAAACGCTATGGCGCGAAATTCGGTGCCCAGGCTCCGGCCCTCAACGCATTGGCGCAATCTGTGTATGACGGCTTTTTACTGCTGGAAGCCATGGCCAAAAAATCCGGCTCTATGGATCCGAAAAAAATGGAGACAGCGGCCGAAGGCATCAGCTTTTCCAGCCCACGCGGCGACACCACCATGCACCAAAGACACGGCAAAAAAGACATTTACCTGGCCAAAGCGGAAGGCAACGGTTTCAAAGTCGTCACGGTGTTCAAACAAGTCGATGCAGGAAAGAACTGCAAAGCCTGATTACTTTGCGCCAGCAGCCGGTGTCTGAGTTCAAACAGTAAGTTACTTCATGGACAGTTCCACCATCACCTTGCTGCTTAATCTTGTCTACCATGTCCTGGTGCTGTCGCTGGTGGCACTGGGACTGGGCATGGTGTTTGGCATGCTCGGCGTGATGAACATGGCGCAAGGCGAATTTTTGACCTTAGGTGCCTATGCCATGGTGGTTGCCCAGCGCATGCAGATTGCCGCCGTATGGGGGATATTGCTGGCAATACTGGTGACGGCAACGCTGGGCTATCTGATTGAACGCTGGCTGGTCAGACCTTTGCAAACCAGACCGCTGGATACCTTGCTGGCCACCTGGGGTTTGAGCCTGTTACTGCGCAAAGGTATAGAGGCTGTTTTTGGCCGCCAGTATCAAAACATCACTCAACAAATCGGCGGATCCACCCAAATATTTTCTGTCGATTACCCCAGTTACAGGGTAGCGCTGATGCTGGCCATTGTTTGCGGTTTGCTGATGCTTGGCCTTTGGTACAAACACAGTACTGCCGGTACCAGGCTCAAGGCCTCGGTTGCCAACCCGGTGCTTGCACAAGCCATAGGCATAGATGTCAAGCGCCAGGCGTGCATGGCATTTGTCTGCGGCGTGGCTTGCACAGGACTGGCCGGTGCCCTGCTCGCTCCGCTGGTCAGGGTTGAACCTTTAATGGGCATGGACTACCTGCTAGGCAGTTTTTTTGTGTTGGTGGTGGGCGGGCTAGGCAGTTTGTCCGGTTTGTTTGCAGGTGCCGGCATCATCGGCAGCACACAAGTGCTGGTCTCCACCTTGCTGGATCAAACCTACGGTTACCTGGCGGTCTTGACTTTGTCTATCGGCTTTTTATGGCTGCGTCCGCATGGCTTACTCTCAAACCGCTAAGCAATCAGCAAGTTTGCTGACACTGGGGCTGTGCTTGGTGGCCGTACCTTTTGTGACCAATGATTTCCGGGCCTACCAGCTAGGCACCTATTTGTTGTACGGCGTGGTTGCCCAAGGGGTGGCGCTGGTTTGGGGGCGACTTGGTTTTTTGCCTCTCGGACAAGCACTTTTTTTCGGCCTCGGAGCCTATGTTGCTGGCCTGTTATTGATACACGCGCAGGACAATGTCCTGCTCTATCTGTTGTTACCCTTGAGTATTTTGGTCCCGGCTTTGCTGGCCTATCTGGTTGCCCGCTTGGTGTTTGCCGGTCAGTATGTCAGCGGTCCTGATTTTTCATTGATCACGCTGGCCTTGACCATGCTGGGCGCGCAACTTGCCAACCAGTTCCCCGGCCTGACCGGCGGTTTTAATGGACTGGCGAATATCCCGCAGTTGGGCGACTTGGATCGCTACAGCAACATGTATTTTCTGATCGTGGCGCTTGTTTTGTTCAGCACGGCGCTGTTGAGTTGGCTCTATCAGACACCGCTGGGTGCGCTCTGGGTGGCAATATCGCAGAACGAAAACCGCTTGCAGTTTTTCGGCTTTGCCACCGACAAGCTCAAGGCTGGTGCTTTTGCGCTGAGCGCAGCACTGGCCGGCAGTGCAGGTTTTTTGTATGCGGCACAACAAGGCCTTGTCACCCCGCAGGCCATTGGTTTTCAATTATCCGCCGAACTGGTGATCTGGACTGCCGTAGGCGGACGTTTCGGTCCCTACGGCGCATTACTGGGTGCTGTCGGTATAGGCCTTCTATCCTCGGACTTGCGTGAAATCTGGGTGCATTGGGAGGTGCTGGTTGCCTTGCTGTTCATCGCCGTGGTGTTGTATTTTCCGGGTGGCATGGCGCATCTTTTGCTCAATGCTTATCAGTTCATCAACCGGCGTTCAGGTACGCATGTCCCGGCCTATGCTGTCGCGCCAAAGACACCCGGCCTGCGGGCGCCCCTCATACAAAGCTGCGGTGGCAACAGCGGGCCGGTGCATCTGCGATTTGACAATGTATCGGTACAAAGAAATGAAGTCTCCATTCTCAATAATTTGAGTCTGGCGGTTGAACACGCTGGCGTTCATTGCCTGATAGGCCCCAATGGCGCGGGCAAAACCTCGAGCTTCAATGTGTTGACCGGGCGTCTGGCCCCCACCAGCGGCGATATCTTTCTTGACAGCCAACGGGTCACGGGCCATCTCGCGGATGTCATGGCACGGGCGGGAGTGGGCAGAAAATTTCAAATCCCCTCGGTGTTCAACGGCTTGAGCGTCACAGACAATCTGCGTATTGCGCTGTGGTCAAACCGCGCGCAAGCGCGGCAACTGCTTGAATCAACCACCAGACAATGGCGCACAGACATGCTGGATTTTCTGGAAAACACTTTCACTTTTCTGTCAGATCAGGCAGACAAGCCTGCGGGGGAGTTATCCCAGGGCCAGCGACAAATGCTGGAACTGTCCATGACTTTGCTGGCTGAGCCACGTCTGCTGCTGCTGGACGAGCCATGTGCAGGCCTGTCCACCGCTGAAACACAACAACAAATCGAAGTGATTGTGCAAGCCGTGTCTAGGCTGGGCAGTACGGCACTTGTTATTGAGCACGACATGGCCGCGGTACAGCGATTGTCCAACGAGGTATTCGTTCTTCACCAGGGACAATTGCTTGCCAACGGTACTCTCAAACAAATGCAAGACAGTCCACTGGTACAAGCGGTCTATGCAGGGGGGCAAAAATGAGTCTGCCCGCTCAGCCGAATCTCAAAACAGGCCTGGCTGTTCAACACATCAGCGGCGGCTATGGCGATACGCTGGTTCTGCGAGGTGTTAGCTTCAGCCTCGGTCTGGGTCAGGTGTTGGGCATTGTGGGCAGAAATGGGGTCGGTAAAACCAGCTTGCTCAGACTGATCACAGGCCACTTGCCGGTTGCCGGCGGAACGGTGAACTGGCAGGGTCGCAGGATGGGCAAAGCGCCTGCCCATGTCAATCGCGACCTGGGCATCAGCTATGCGCCGCAGGAAGCCGTGGTGTTTGATGCGCTGACGGTTTCGGAGAATCTGAATCTCAGGCAGCGCAATCTGTATGCATGCCAAGCCTTTTTCGACAGCTTTCCCTTGGTGCGACAACGCCTGAATCAAAAGTCAGGTGTATTGAGCGGGGGTGAAAAAAAACTGGTTTCCTTTGTCCGGGTCATGGCTGAAGGCGCAGACCTGACCGTGATGGATGAACCCACCGAGGGTGTACAACAGGAAAACATCGCCTTGATGGCTGCTCACGTTCGGCAACGTTGCGAGCAAGGTGCCAGCTTCATCATTGCCGAGCAAAATCTGACATTTCTGCTGTCTGTCATGCACCAGGTACTGGTACTGGACAATGGAGAAACAGTATTTCAGTCAGATGCCTTTGACAGAGGAGGTCTGGAGCAGTTTTTGCGAATTTGATTTTCAGTCAACAAGTCCCGTGAGTTAACCAGGAAAAGAAACAGATCATCCATGACCACTTACCTGAACAATCCGGATGCGGTAAGGGCGCTGGTGCAACCCGACCGGGTACACCGTGATCTGTACATCAATCAGGAAATTTTCCATCTTGAACAAACACACTTTTTCGCCAACACCTGGAACTATGCAGGGCATGAAAGTCAAATCCCCGACGCCGGGGACTGGATCAGCAATGACATAGGCGGTCGCCCGCTGCTGGTCGTACGGCAAGCGGACGGTTCCATCAAAGCCATGATGAACCGTTGCGCACATAAGGGCTCGCGCCTGGTCAGCGCACCCAGCGGTAACACCGGCAAGCACTTTCGCTGCCCCTACCATGCCTGGACTTTCAAAACCGATGGCTCGCTGCTGGCTATCCCGTTGAGAAACGCCTATGAAAATACGCGGCTCAACGAATGTGAATCCGGCAAAGGACTGACGGGTCTCACGCACTTGCGCACTTACCGAGGCTTCATTTTTTTGAAAATCAACGATGCCGGCCCAGATTTCGAAACCTACTTTGGCGATTCACTCAGTTCAATTGACAACATGGCTGACCGTTCGCCGCAAGGCGAGTTGGAAATTGCCGGAGGTTGCCTGCGCTTCATGCACCACTGCAACTGGAAAATGTTTGTTGAAAATCTGAACGACACCATGCACCCCATGGTGGCGCATGAATCCTCGGCCGGCACCGCCAAGGCCATGTGGGCCGACAAGCCGTCTGACATGGAAAAACCCATGGCCATTGAACAGTTTGCCCCCTTCATGTCCGATTACAAATTTTTCGACGACATGGGCATACGTACCTACGACAACGGCCACAGTTTTACCGGCGTGCATTTCAGCATTCACAGCAAATACAAAGCCCTACCTGCCTATGACCAAGCCATGCAGGCGCGCTATGGCGCGGAAAAAACCGCAGCTATTCTGGGTATAGCCAGACACAACACGGTGTATTACCCAAATCTCACCATCAAGGGCGCTATCCAATCGATACGTGTGGTCAAACCGATTGCAGTCGACCGCACGCTGATTGAGAGCTGGACATTCCGGTTGAAGGGTGCCCCGCCTGAACTGTTGCAGCGCACTGCCATGTACAACAGATTGATCAACTCGCCTTTCTCTGTTGTCGGACATGATGATTTGCATGCCTACAAAGGAATACAAGCCGGTTTGCAAGCCAGCGGCAACGAATGGGTCAGCCTGCACCGCAATTTTGATGAAAGTGAGATCCGCGGAGGCGAAATCACCACCGGCGGCACCAATGAACTGCCTATGCGCAACCAGTACCGCAGTTGGTCCCGCTACATGACGGAGACCATGTAATGCTGACACCCGCTACAGTCATTTTGCAGGACCTGATTGACTTTGTCGTCAGAGAATCGCGCCTACTTGACGACAAGCGTTATGAAGAATGGAATGCGCTTTTCACTGCTGATGCGTATTACTGGATACCGCTGGTCCCAGACCAGCCCGATGGCCTCAACCATACGTCGCATATGTACGAGGACAAATTGCTGCGCGATTTAAGGATAGAGCGACTGAAAAGCCCGCGCGCCTATGCCCAGCACCCGCCCAGTCGCTGTCACCATTTGCTTCAAACGCCGTTGGTGGAAAAGTTTGACGCGACGGAAAACAGCTTCGTCCTACGAACGGAATTTCACTACACAGAATCCCAGGGTGATGAACTGCAGTTTTATGTAGGCAGTTTTTTTCATCATCTGAGCGTGATTGACGGAGCTTTGCGTATCACCCTCAAACGGGTTAACCTGCTAAACAGTGATGCCGCCCTGCCTGCGGTTCAGCTGTTCATATAACAACACCAAAAATTCATGCAAGCCACCACTGTCCACGCTGCGTTTAAAAAGACTGCTGCCCGAACTCCAGCTGCTGATTTTTTATACACCGAAGCTGTCACTGCACAAGCCTATGGCATCGAATCCGGGGCCACTGCATGGGGTGTGGCAACGACTGAAGTCGAACGCTTGCGGCAAGCTTATGCACGGGCCGGTTACGGCCATGGACACCGGATCGGGCTGCTGCTTGAAAACCGGCCAGAATTTTTTTTCCATTGGTTTGCACTGAATGCCCTGGGTGTCAGCGTGGTGCCTATCAATCCGGATATGCGCCACAGCGAACTGGTTTATCTCGTCTCTCACAGTGAAATTATTCTGGCCGTTTGTTTGGCTGAAAGGGTTGACGAACTCAGGGCTGCAGCTAGCGGGACCGGTCAGCCTTTGAACACCATGCTGCCACACGCGGTTGAACCCTTTCCCCCTGCCGCCTACCCTGCCCCGCATGCGCTGCGTGCCATCGACCATGATTCTGAATGCGCTTTGTTGTACACCTCAGGCACCACCGGCCGCCCCAAGGGTTGCATGCTTAGCAATGCTTATTTTTTACAAGCAGGTCATTGGTACGCACAGTTGGATGGCGTTTGCCACATACACAGAGACCGGGAGCGTGTCATCACCCCGCTGCCATTGCACCATGTGAATGCCATGGCCTTTTCAACCATGGTTGTGCTGGTTGCAGGCGGTTGTCTGATTCAACTGGACCGTTTCCATCCCAAAACTTGGTTGCAAAGCGCCACCCTCAGCCGAGCCAGCGTCGCCCACTACCTGGGTGTCATGCCGGCCATGCTTTTGTCTTCGCCTGTAACAGATGCCGACCGGTTGCACGGCATACGCTGGGGCTTCGGTGCTGGCGTGGATCGGCGTCACCATGCCGCATTTGAAAATCGATTCGGTTTTCCTTTGGTGGAGGCCTGGGCGATGACAGAAACCGGCGCAGGCGCTTGTGTCATTGCCAGCAAAGAGCCCCGGCTTGTTGGGCGCAACTGCTTCGGACGGGCACAGGATTTCGTGCAAATCCGTTTGGTCGATGAACTCCTACAGGATGTACCCGCAGGTGCCCCGGGAGAGTTGCTGGTGCGTTCGAGTTCGGCTGATCCGCGGCTTCATTTTTTTACAGGCTATCTCAAGGACGAAGATGCAAACCGCCAGGCTTGGGAAGGCGATTGGTTTCACACAGGCGATCTGGTGCTGGCAGATGAGCAAGGCCATTTGTTCTTTGTAGACAGAAAAAAGAATGTAATCAGACGCAGTGGCGAGAATATTTCTGCACTTGAAGTGGAAAGCGTTTTAAACCAACACCCGGCTGTGAAGTCTTCGGCGGTGGCTGCCGCACCGGATGAACTGCGCGGCGACGAAGTGCTGGCTTGTATTGTTTTGCACGAGGACTTTGCCAGTGCAAGCATGCCTGCACTGGCTGAAAGCATTGTGTCCCACGCGCTGGAACAACTTGCCTATTACAAAGCCCCCGGGTATGTGGCTTTTGTCAATTCACTGCCTTTGACGTCTTCGCAAAAAATACAACGGGGTGAACTTCGGACATTGGCCCATGCTTTGCCAGGGCAGGCCCATTGTGTGGACACACGCTCACTCAAGTCGAGGAAAAAGTGAGATGAGCCGCCAGCGAATGTCCTATGACGGTGTCGCGGTTGCCGTGCCAGTCACTGTTCCCTATGTGCGTTATTCGACACGCTCAGCGCATTGGTTTGTGGCGCAAGCCTTGCAAGCACTGATAAAGACCAGCGGTTTGTCCAAGGATCAGATCGATGGTCTGTGTCTGAGCAGTTTTTCTCTGGCACCGGACACCGTTGTCGGAGTGACGCAGCATCTGGGTTTATCGCCGAGGTGGTTGGACCATATGCCCACAGGCGGCGCTTCCGGTGTCATGTGCCTGCGTCGTGCAGCGCGGGCCATACAAGCAGGGGATGCCAGTGTGATCGCCTGCGTGGCAGCAGACACCAACCATGTGGATTCGTTTCGCCAGACGCTGGGCAGCTTCAGCAATTTTTCGCGCGATGCCACCTACCCGTATGGTGCCGGCGGGCCGAATTCCGTATTTGCATTCATCACCGATAACTACATGCGCAGCTTTGGCGCGAGGCGGGAGGATTTCGGCCGCATCGCTGTGGATCAGCGAAC
>SHXP01000036.1 GCA_009693225.1 Limnohabitans sp.
CGCCAACGACTACGCGCTGAAAAACCTGAAGAAAAACAAAATCGCCATCATCGCCGACACCTCGGGCTATGGCACGGCCAGCGCCAAAACCGCCACCGAACTGCTGGAGAAAGCCGGGATCAAGCCGGTGTACTCGGTGCTGGTCGACCCGAGCAAAACCGACCTGACCGATGAAATGAACAAGGCGCGCGCCGCCGGTGCCGACATCGTCATGCCCTGGTCTGCCGCCACCGGCTTGCTCGGTCGATTGCTGAATGCGCGCGGTGACATGGGCTGGCACGTGCCGGTGGTCGGTCACCCTGCGCTGATGGCCGCGCAAATCCGCAAGCTCCTGAACAAACCCGAGTACTGGGAAAACACCTTTGCCGCCGGTTACCACAGCACCACCTACGGCAGCGACGGCAAACTGCCCGAGCGCACACAGCAGCTGGTCGATAAAGTCCGCCCCAAACTCGGCGGCGGCGAAATCGATGTGCTGTTCTGGTGGGTGGCCATGGGCTACGACACGGTCAAAGTGATAGAGCACGCCATCAAGACCAGCGGCTCGACCGACCCGGCCGGCATACAAAAAGTGCTGGAAAACACCAAAGATTATAAAGGCGTGTTCGCCACCTACAGCTGGAGCGTGACCGAACACAACGGTTTCCCCGACAGCAATATGACCGTCAACGCGGCCAATACCTTCAAGGACGGGAGCTTCAAATCCGCTCCGAAATGATTCTCACTGCCGCAGTCTGACCCATGCTCACTGTTCTCATCACCGGGCTGGCCACCGGCATGCTGTTCGCAGCCGTTGCCCTAGTCTACAACGTCATGTACTCCACCTCCAAGGTGTTGTCGGTGACCACCGGCCATATCTCCATGTTGGGCGGCGTCTTCGGCGCCTATGCCATTTCGGTGCTGCAACTGCACTGGACGCTGGGCCTGCTGGCCGCTATCGCGGCGGGTGCGGCTTTCGGAGCTCTGACTGAATTGCTGGCCATACGCCGGGTGCTTAACCGCAGCGACGAACATCTGTGGCTGCTCAGCACGCTGGCGCTGGCCACCATGGTGCAGCAGGCTGCCGGTCTGTGGTGGGGCACCGAGCCCAAGCCGTTTCCGCGCCTGATTCCACAGGACTTCGGTGCCGGTGTGCTAGACCAGAAATTCTGGCTGCCCATAGGCATGACCTTGTTGATGGCCGTCGGGCTAGAGCTGTTTTACAAGCGCACCATGTACGGTAAGGTGTTCATGGCCATGTCCGAAGACGCGTTTGCCGCGCAGGCACGCGGCATTTCCACCGACCGCATACGGCTAATGTCGTATGTCCTGTCCGGCGCTTTGGGCGGGCTGGCGGGTTTTGCGGCCGGTCAATTGACGTTTGCTTTTTTCGCGCTCGGCCTCACGCTCACGCTCAACGGTTTCATTGCGCTGGCGGTCGGCGGCCTGGGCAGCAATATCGGCGCGATATTGGGCGGCGCGGCGCTGGGTTTGCTGAATGCCTATGCCAGTTACTGGTTCGGCGGTGAATACCAGCAAACGATTGCCGTCGGTTTGTTGATGATCGTGCTGCTGGTCAAACCCGAAGGCTTGCTGGGTGACCGCCAGGTGAGGCCGGTATGAACAGCGCGTCGAACACGCGCAAAGCCTGGTTGCTGCTCGGCGGCTTGCTGATCGCCAGCCTGCCTTGGTGGGCGGGCGATCAGTACCAGTTGCACCTGGCGTCGTTGATCGCGGTGTACTGGATTTTGATTGCCGGCCTGAACATGGTGGTCGGTTTCACCGGCCAGTTGTCCATCGGTCACGTCGGTCTGTTGTGCATAGGCGCGTATGCGTTTTCCATACTGGCCGGCAAGTCAGGCTGGCACCCGGCGCTGGCGCTGGCCACCTCGGGCGTGCTGGGCGGTGTCTGCGGCCTGGCGCTGGGACTGCCCTCGCTGCGCCTGCCGGGCTTTTATTTCGCCATGGCCACCATGGCCTTCGCGCTCATCGTCAACGACCTGGTGCTGGCGCAGGTGGATCTGACCGGCGGCGGCATCGGTCTGCACGGCCCGCTGATTCCCGCGCCCTTTGATTCACCCTCAGGTTTTTATTACCTGGTCAGTCTGCTGGCGCTGGCCGTCACCTGGCTGAGCTGGAACCTGAGCCGCCACATGTGGGGCCGTGCGCTTATTTCGATACGCGACAACCCGGTGGCCGCGCAGTCGGTGGGCGTGGCGGTGTTTCGCGCCAAACTGACCGTGTTTGTGTTCAGCGGCGTCACCGCCGGTGTGGCCGGCGCGGTATTCGCCAGCCTGCAAAGCTACATCACGCCTGACACCTTTGTGTTTGAACTCAGCCTGTTCTTTTTTGTCTGCATCATCATCGGCGGGCGCGGCAGCAGCATCGGCCCGTTCATCGGCACGGTGGTGCTGACGGCGCTGCCTGAACTGGTGGCGCCGCTGGCCAAGCTGGGCAATTTCTTTTACGGCCTGATGCTGCTGGTGGTGGTGCTGGTGGTGCCCGAAGGTATAGGCCGGGTGTTTCAAGTCATCAGCGAACACTTGCGCCCGCGTGTGGTGCACCGTGAACCGATAGCCCCTGACCTGGCCCGGCTGGGCCGTGCGTTGAAGAACAAACCATGACGCGCACCGACCAGCTGCAAGCCGTGTCTGTTAGCCGCGCCTTCGGCGGTATCAAGGCGCTGGACGATGTATCGTTGCAATTGCGCCCCGGCGAAGTCCAAGGCCTGATCGGCCCCAACGGCAGCGGCAAAACCACCTTGCTGAACCTGCTTTGCGGTTTCTACCAGCCGAGCAGCGGCCAGATCCGTCTGGGCGACCATGACCTGTCGCAGGCCAGCGTGCAAATGCGCGCTGTCAACGGCATTGCCCGCACCTTTCAAAAACCCCGGCTCATGCCCATGCTCAGCGTGCTGGACAACTGCATGCTCGGCGCCTGGACCCATGTGCAGGCCGGTTTCATGAGCACGGCGCTGGCGCTGCCGCACGTGGGCGCTCAGGAAATCGACATCAAAGAACGCGCCATCGAACTGCTGCACGGCGTCGGCCTGGGCCATGTGATGCAGCGTCAGGCCAGTCAGCTGGACCATGCAGAACAACGTTTTCTGGAAATCGCTCGCGGCCTGGCCATGCAACCGCGCTTCATGCTGCTGGACGAACCGGCCGGCGGTTTGACGCACCAGGAAATCGACCACCTGGGCGATGTCATCCGCACGCTGCGCGACAACGGCATAGGCGTGCTGCTGGTCGAACACCACACTGATTTTGTGTTCCGCATCTGCGAGCGCGTGACCACGCTCAACACCGGAAAAATGATTTGCCACGGTTCATCAAAACAAGTGCGCAACGACCCCGAAGTCATTCGCGTTTACCTGGGAGCCTCATGATGCACACTCGTACGCGACCCGAGGAAGTACTGCTGCAGATCGACACGCTGGATGTGGCCTATGGCAAGGCGCAGGTGGTGCACGGTCTGTCCATGCAAGTGCGCAAAGGCGAGTTTGTTGTCATCCTGGGGCGCAACGGCGCGGGCAAAAGCTCGCTGCTGCACGCTGTCTCAGGCCTGATACCCAAGCAAGCCGTACGCGTGCATTTCAAAGGACAGGACATCAGCAGTGCCACGCCGCGCCACATCGTTCGCCAGGGTCTGGTGCAGGTGCTTGAAGGCCACCGCGTGTTTCACCATTTGTCGGTGCAGGACAACCTGTTGATCGGCACGTATGCGAATTCACCGGGGGGCGACCGCAGCAAGCTCGACGCCATCTACACCATGTTCCCCGAACTGGCCGAGCGCAAACAGCAAATGGCTTCGCGTTTGTCCGGCGGCCAGCAGCAGATACTGGCAGTGGCGCAAGGCGTGATCGCCGAGCCCGCGCTGCTGATACTCGACGAGCCCTCCAGCGGCCTGGCCCCGCTGGTGATAGACCGCATTCTGGGCGTGGCCTCACAACTGTGCAGCCGTGGCCTGTCCATCCTGCTGGTTGAGCAACTGGTGGACAAGGCATTGCGGCACGCGCATTACGCCTACCTAATGGAAACCGGCCGCATTGCCGGTGCAGGTTTTACAGATGAATTACGCGACAGCGATTTGCTGCAACGCGTTTACCTGGGTGGTCACGGCCCGACGCCCGCGGAGAATGCATGAGTTACCTCACTGGCAGCGGCCTGACACCTTACGGCAAACTGCCCGGCAAATCCGCGCTCGACCTGATGTCCGACGCGGCCACGCTGGCCCTGAATGATGCCGGGCTGGAGCGCAAAGACATAGACGGCCTGCTCTGCGGCTATGCCACCACTTTTTCGCATTTGATGCTGAGCACGGTGTTTGCCGAACACTTCGGCTTGCAACCCGACTACGCGCATTCCATGCAACTGGGCGGCGCCACCGGTTTTGCGCTGGTGATGCTGGCCCACCACCTGGTGGAAAGCGGCGCTGCCGAACGCATACTCGTGGTCGCCGGTGAAAACCGCGCCACCGGCCAAAGCCGTGATGCCTCGGTGCAGGTGCTGGCACAAGTCGGCCACCCGGTGTACGAGGTGCCGCTGGGCACCACCATCCCCGCTTTTTACGATTTGCTGGCTTCGGGCTACATGCACAAGCACGGCAACACCGAAGAGGATTTCGCCGAGCTCTCGGTGCTGATGCGCCGTCACGCCGCGCTGCACCCGGGTGCGCAGTTTCAAACACCCATCAGCGTGGCCGAGGTCATGGCCTCGCGCCCCATCGCCACACCGCTCAAGCTGCTGGACTGCTGTTCGGTGGCCGACGGCGGCGGCGCCTTTGTGGTGTCGCGCCAGGCCATCGGCCCGCATGCTTTGCGCATCAGCGGCACCGCGCAGCGCCACAACCCGCAGCACATCAGTGCCGCGACCTATTTGAACGACAGCGGCGCGGGCGACTGCACGCACCGCGCCCTGGCGCAAGCCGCTCACACACTGGCCGATGTTGAGTACGCCGCCGTTTACGACAGCTTCACCATCACCCTGAGCATGCTGCTGGAAGAAATCGGCCTGGCACCGCGCGGGCGCGCCGGTGCGCTGGCGCGCGACGGGCACTTCGACCGCGACGGCGCGGTGCCGCTGAACATGCACGGCGGTCTGCTGTCCTATGGCCACTGCGGTGTCGCCGGGGCCATGGCGCATCTGGCTGAAACACATTTGCAAATGACCGGGCGCGCCGGTGAACGGCAAGTGCCGCGTGCCGGTGTCAGCTTGCTGCACGGCGACGGCGGCGTGCTGTCATCGCACGTCAGCCTGGTGGTGGAGCAAGCATGAGTTCAAACACACCGACGTCCTCTGACGACTGGACCCGTGGTGGGTCGCAGCTGATGCGCCAGCACTGCCGCAGTTGCAGCCATGTCTGGTATTTCTTCAGACAGTTCTGCCCGGCCTGCGGCAGCGACAGTCCGCTGCAAACAAGCTGCAATCCGATCGGCGTGGTCTGCGCCGCGACGCTGGTGCACCGCGCACCCGATGAGCGTTTCAAGGACCTGGTGCCCTACCGGCTGGTGCTGGTCGACATGCACGACGGTGTGTGCGTGATGGGCCACGGCGAGCCCGCATTGCAGATCGGCGACAGCGTGCGCTGCGACATACAAACCCTGGCAGGCCAGCCCCTGCCCTTTTTTAAGCTGCAACAACCATGAAACTTGACCCCAGAGCCGCCATCCGCAAAGGGCTGGCCCCGCGCTCCATTGCCGTCATCGACGCATCCGACAACCCGCACAAAATCGGCGGCAGGCCGCTGGCGTATTTGTCGCGCTTCGGTTTTCAGGGCAAGGTGTATGCGATCAACCCGCAGCGTGCGCAGGTCCAAGGCTTTGCCAGTTTTGCTAGCTTCTCCGCCCTGCCCGAGGTACCCGACCTGGTCATCATCGCCCTGCCGGGTGAACTCGCTGTTACCGCAGTCAGCGAATGCGCCGCCGCCGGTGTCGCTATGTGCATCATCATGAGCTCGGGCTTCTCCGAAAGCGGCGAAGCTGCTCGCTTGCAGGAGGAAAACATGGTCGCCTGTGCGCGCGTGGCCGGCATGCGGCTGGTCGGCCCGAATTCTCAAGGCCTGGCCAATTTCAGCAACGGCGCGGTCGCCAGTTTTTCCACCATGTTCACCGAGGTAGATCCGGCCGATGGGCCGGTGGGCATCGTCAGCCAGAGCGGCGCCATGGCCGTCATCCCCTACGGCCTGCTGCGCGGGCGCGGCATCGGTGTGCGGCACTCGCACGCCACCGGCAACGACTGCGATGTGACGGTGTGCGAACTCGCCACCGTGATCGCCGAAGACCCGGGCCTGAAACTGCTGATTCTGTATCTGGAAGGCATTCCCGACCCCTGGCACCTGGCCGAGGCCGCCGCCATTGCGCGCGCGCGCAAACTGCCGGTGATCGCGCTGAAATCCGGCCGCACGCCGGCGGGCCAGATGGCGGCCATGTCGCACACCGGCTCACTGGCCAACGAAGACCGCGTGGTCGATGCCTTTTTCGAAGAACACGGCATCTGGCGCGCGAAAAGCATGGCCGATCTGGTCGACACCGCGCCGCTGTACTTGCAAGGCTGGAAACCCAAGGGCCGCCGGCTGGTGGCGATTAGCAATTCAGGCGCGGTCTGCGTCATGACCGCGGATGCCGCCACCCGCGCCGGTATGCCCATGGAAGCGCTGTCGGCGCAAACCCAGAGCGAACTCAAAAGCATATTGCCGGGTTTTGCCACCACCACCAACCCGGTTGACATCACCGCTGCACTGCTGTCCAACAGCGGTTTGTTCGGCGCCATCCTGCCGCCTATCGCCAGGGACCCGGCGGCCGATGCGTTTTTGATCGGCGTGGCTGTGGCAGGTGCGGGCTACGACGTCGAGCGCTTTGCCGCTGATGCCCAATCCTTTGCCACGCAAACCGGCAAACCGCTGGTGGTGGCCTCGTCTCAAGACAACGTGGCGCAGCGCTTTAAAAACAACGGCCTGGTGGTCTACCCGACCGAGGGCGAAGCGGTCAACGCCTTGTCGAATTTTTTATCGCACGCCAGCCTGCTGGAACACACGGGCACGCGCCAGCCGGTGATACAGCCGCTGCCGCTGCTGCCCGACGATGTGCACATGCTCGACGAAGCCGACAGCATGAAGCTGTTGAAACAACTGGGCGTGGACACGGTAGCGCACGCCATCTGCCATGACGTGCAACAAGCCGTGGCGGCGTTCAAAACCCTGGGCGGCCGGCCTGTGGCGGTCAAGGGCTGCAGCAGCCAGACCTCGCACAAATTCGAATACGGTCTGGTGGCTTTGAACCTGCGCAGCGGAGACGATGTCGCCAAAGCGTTTGAAGAGATCACGCGCAACGCCAGAAAGCACGGCCTGGCATTGAGCGGCGTCATGGTCGCGGCCATGGCCGAAGGTGAACGCGAACTGATGATCGGCGCCAAGATCGACCCGGTGTTCGGCCCGGTGATGCTGGTCGGCGACGGCGGTAAATACGTCGAGGCCATGCCCGACATGCAAGTGCTGCTGCCGCCGTTCAACACCACTCAGGTGAAAACGGCGCTGAACAAACTGCGTATCGCGCCGCTGCTGCACGGTGTGCGCGGCGACCCACCCATGGACATGGATGCGTTCGCCCGCATGGCGGTGGCCGTGGGCGACTGCATGGCCGCAGGCACCCACGGCATCACCCAACTCGATATCAACCCGGTCATCACCGGCGCAGCAGGCCAGGGCTGCGTCGCGGTCGACGCCGTGGTCTACCGGGGACAGATTTCCACAGCGCAACAGGACAAGACATGAAAACCAGACTACGTATAGGCGCAGGTGCCGCCTGGTGGGGCGACCGGGTTGAACCGGCGCAACTCAGCGCCGAACAAGGACAGCTGGATTACCTGTGCTTTGAAACCATGGCCGAAGCCACGGTGTCGGCCGCGCAGGTGCGCGCTAGACGCGACCCGACCTTCCAGGGCTATGACACTTACCTGGACGACCGCATGAAAGCCGTGCTGCCGGGTTGCATGAAACAAGGCACGCGCATCATCACCAACCAGGGCTGGATCAACCCGGACGCTGCCGCCAAACGCATCGTTCACTGGCTCAAGGAATTCGGCTACACCGGTGTGAAGGTGGCCTCGGTCAACGGCAGCCTGATCACCGAACACGTGCTGGGCATGACCGATAAGATTCTGGAAAACGGCAAGCCCACGTCCACGTTGAAAGACACGCTCATATCCGCCGAGGCCTATCAGGGCGCCGAGCCCATCGTGGCCGCGCTCAAGGCCGGGGCGCACATCGTGGTGACCGGACGCGTGGCTGACCCGTCTATCTTCATGGCGCCCATGATGTTCGAGTTCGGCTGGGACCCGATGGACGCGGCCAAGCTCGGACAGGGCATGGGCATAGGCCATTTGATGGAATGCGGCGCGCAAGTCACCGGCGGTTATTTTTCCGACCCCGGCTTCAAAGATGTGCCACAACCGTGGAACTTCAGCTTTCCTATCGCCGAGGTAGAGCCCGACGGCACCACCGTCATCACCAAAGTGGCCGGCACCGGCGGCGCGGTCAACCTGCAAACCATCAAAGAGCAAATGCTCTACGAGGTGCACGACCCGGCCAACTACCTGACACCGGACGTGGTGGTCGACTTCACCACGGTCAAGCTCGAGCAGGTCGGCCCCGACCGTGTCAAGGTGTCGAACATCAGCGGTAAGCCGCGCACGCCGACGCTCAAAGTCTCCATCGGTTGCATCGAAGGCTTCATCGGCGAAGACATGTTTTTCTACGCCGGCCCCGGCGCACTGCGTCGTGCCGAACTGGCCAAAACCATACTCACTGAACGCTTTCGCATCGTCGGTCTGGTGGCCGAAGAAGTGCGCATCGATTTTCTGGGCATCAACGCCATACACGGCGCGGCTACCCCGGCGGATGCGCCCGAGCCGTATGAAATCGCCGTGCGCGTGGCCGCACGCACCGCCACCCGCGAGCAGGCGCTCAAGGTCGGGCGCGAGGTCGACGGCATGGCGGTCTCGGGCATAGGCCACACCGGCAAGCGCGTACCGCATGCCGAGCGCACCCGCGAAATCATCGGCGTCTGGTCTTCACTGGTACCGCGCGACAAAGTGCCCGCGTCCATCAGTTATTTCGAAAGCTGAACATGAAAATTCAATTGCAACACCTGGCCCATGCGCGTTCAGGCGACAAGGGCGACACCTCGAACATCGCGGTGTTTGCCTACGAGCCCGAGTTCTACCCGCTGCTCAAAACGCAACTCACTGCTGAACGCTTCAAGGACTTTTACCGGGGCGCCATCAAAGGCCTGGTGATCCGCTACGAGGTCGACAACATCGACGCCATGAACTTTGTCTGCCACGGCGCGCTGGGCGGCGGTGTATCGCGCAGCCTATGTCTGGACAATTACGGCAAGGCGCTGTCAGCCGCGGTGCTGGGCTTTGAAATCGAGGTGCCTGACCACCTGATGGACAAACTTCACGGCAAGCATTTGCTTAAAAGCACACACTGAGGAGCGCCAATATGACTCGGCGTAAACACACCTTGCTGATCGCCGGTGCCAGCGGCGTTGTCGGCGCGGCGGCCACGGAACATTTCGCCGCCCTGCCAGACTGGGAGGTGCTGGCCTTGTCGCGCCGCCCGTGTGCGCTGCCGCCGGGTGTGACCCATGTGCCCTTGGACCTGACCGATGCCGCCGCCTGCCGCAGCGCTGCACACAATCTTCAACACGTAACCCACGTTTTGTTTGCCGCCTTGTTTGAATTGCCCGAACTCGTCGCCGGTTGGCGCGACCCGCGCCAGATGCAAACCAACGAGGCCATGTTGCGCAATCTGCTGGATGCTTTGCAGCCGCAGACCAAGGGTTTGCGTCACATCAGCCTGATGCAAGGCACCAAGGCCTACGGCGGCCAAGGAGCGCATGCCGCGCCACCGGCACGAGAACTTTTACTGGCTGCAGGAAGACCTGCTGCGCGAACGCCAGCCGCACGCCACCTGGACTTTCACGGTGCTGCGCCCGCAAGTGGTGATGGGCTATGCGGTGTCCAGCCCGATGAACCTGGTGGCGGCGCTGGGTGTGTATGCCAGCGTGATGCGCGAACTGGGCCGGTCGCTGCATTTTCCCGGCGGCGGTCGCTATGTGAATGTGGCCACCGACAGCCGATTGATTGCGCAGGCCGCCGAGTTTGCCGCCACGCATGAAATTGCAGCGAACGAAACCTATAACGTGGTCAACGGCGATGTCATGGTCTGGCACGACCTGTGGCCGTCCATCGCCAGGCGTTTCAACATGGTCTGCGGCAAACCGCTGCCCATGCAGATGAGCACAGAGATGCCCAAGGTGGAGGACATTTGGCAACAGGTGGTGCACAAACACGATTTGCAGCCGCTGAGCATGCAGCAGCTGGTCAACAGTTCCTGGGAGTTCACCGACCGGGTGTTCGGTCACGGCATAGAGCATCCGGCGATGTCTTTTTTAAGCGGTATCAAGCTGCGGCAGCACGGTTTTCAAGCGTGTATGGACACGGAAGACGCTTTGCACGAGTGGCTGGACAAGATGCAGCACAAGCGTTTGTTGCCGGTCTGATTGCGGTCACGCATTGGCCGACCTCGTTGGCTTTCGTGCGGCCGTGAAGACACGATTTGGCCCACCCGGTTGGCTTTCGTGCTGTCATGAAGTCACGCATTAGCCGACCTGTTTGGCATTCTTACTGTCATGGAGTCACGCATTGGCCGAACCATCCGGTGCGATTTTTTTCTGCGCTTTCGCTCGAAAAAAACGCCCCCTCCGATTCGGCTTGAACCGGCGTTTCTGATTGTAAAACGATTTCTTTTTCGTGACTTTTTGCGATATCAAACCGCAGAAATGCAGTTGTAGAAATCACCATTAATCGCAGAAATGCGGCCGGAGAATCCTGCGAGCGGATAAACGCCATGCCGGGACGGCCGACGCGAACATTGGCGCGCAGCGGCAGTGAGCGACGACCGTCCCGGCATGGCGTTAACACAGTAGTTCAACCGAAGACACCCGTGAACGAACCGGCTTGGCATCAATACTTCAACCGTAGAAAACGGCAATCAACTCTCGTGCGGTTGCACCGACAGATAACCGCCACCGCCATAAGCCAGCGACTTTCGGTCATGCATGTGAATACGCTCAACCCGCCCTACAAACAACACATGGTCACCGCCCGGGTAGCTTGCTTCAAGATTGCATTCCAAATAAGAAGCGCAGCCGTCTATCAACGGCACACCGCCCAGCCCCAGCGTATACGCAACACCGTCAAAACGGTCCACACCCGAAACTGCAAAAAGATTGGAAATATTCACCTGATCCTGCGCAAGGATGTTGACCGCAAAACGACCTGCATTTTTGAACGTATTGAAACTGCGTGAACTCAGACGCAAACTCCAGACGATCAAAGGCGGATCCAGCGACAGGGAGCTGAATGAATTGGCAGTAATGCCCTCGGCTTTGCCGTCAGCATTCAGCACCGTCATCACGGTGACACCGGTCACGAAGGAACCCAGACAACGGCGCAGTTCCAGCGGGTCAAGTGCAGACTGAGCCGCTTCTGTAGAAATAACTGTCATGCAAGTCCGTCAATAAGGTGTTGAGTAACTGGTGGAATCCAAGTATTGTCGTTGAAGCTGGCAAGCCTTGATCCCGCCACTTAGAAACACCCCTGTCATCCGGTTTGTTAGCATGCCTGCCAAACACTAGGAACCCTTACATGACAATCAAATCCCTGCTGTTCGTGCCCGGCGACAGCGAGAAAAAAATGGCCAAAGCCGCCAGCACAGGCGCTGATGTGCTGCTTCTCGACCTGGAAGACGCGGTGTCGCATGAAAGACTGCCTTTGGCGCGCGACCTGGTGCAGCAATACCTGAAAAGCCACGACCGTGCAAACCAGCAGGTGTGGGTGCGCATCAATCCGCTCAACACCCCGCTGTCGCTGCCCGATCTGGTCGCGGTCATGCCCGGCAAGCCCGACGGCATCATGCTCCCCAAGCCGATGAACGCAAGCGATGTGCGTCAACTCGACCATTTCTTAAGCGCGCTCGAGCAACGCGAAGGCATTACACCTGGTCGCACACGCATCCTGCCGGTGGCCACTGAAGTGGCCGGCGCCTTGTTCCAACTCAACAGCTACGCGGGTTGTTCACCGCGACTCGCCGGCCTGACCTGGGGCGCGGAAGACCTGGCCACCGATGTCGGCGCCACCAGCAATAAAAAAGACAACGGTGAATTCGACGATGTCTTCGTGCTTGCGCGATCGATGTGCCTGCTGGCCGCCACGCACGCCGGTGTGCAGGCGATTGACACACTGACGGTGGACTTCCGCAACCACGAGGGCTTGCAGGCCGATGTACGCCGTGCACGTCGCCAGGGCTTCAGCGGCAAGCTGACCATACACCCGGACCAGGTGGCCATCATCAACGCGGGCTTTACCGCCACGCCCGAAGAACTGCAACACGCGCAGCGCATCGTCGACGCCTTCGCGCAGTCTGATGGCGCAGGCGCCTTGCAACTCGACGGCAAAATGATCGACAAACCGCATTTGACGCAGGCGCTGCGTCTGCTGGCAACGCACAAAGGGCAATGAACATGGCAGGCCTGTACTTCGAAGAATTTTTTGTCGGACAAACCTTTAAGCATGCGATCCGTCGCACTGTGTCCGAGATGGACAACGTCATGTTCTCCGCTTTGACGCACAACCCGGCGGCGCTGCACCTGGACGAGGAATACTGCAAACACCACACCGAATACGGCCAGCGCATCGTCAACAGCGTGTTCACCCTGGGCTTGATCGTCGGCGTGTCAGTGGGTGACACCACATTGGGCACCACAGTCGCCAATCTGGGCTGGGACGAGGTGCGTTTTCCCAAACCGCTGTTCCATGGCGACACAGTGCATGTGGAAACCGAGGTGCTGGAGTTGCGCGACAGCAAATCGCGGCCGCACAACGGCATTGTGATTTTTGAGCACCGGGGTTACAACCAGCACAACGTGTTGGTGGCCTCGTGCAAGCGTTCAGCACTGATGCTGCGCAAACCCGCTGCTTGAAGAATGCTACAGACAGCTTTGCTTGCAAATTATTGCTCCGGCCCTGTAAAGTTTTAAGCGGCATAGCGAACCCGACGGTCCTGGAAGTAGCTCATAACTCGCTCAGGTGTTTTCTCCAACATCGTCATATGCTCCTTGGCAGCCTCGCGTAATTTGGCCTTGGTTCGCACTGGCACGCG
>SHXP01000037.1 GCA_009693225.1 Limnohabitans sp.
AGCGTGCTGCGCTAAGCTTCGCACGCTGGTACAGGCACAGGGAAGTAAATGACAGCAAACCAAGTCGGGCTCCTAAAAGCCCTTTTTAAGCAACCGACTGGCCCCCTTTTACTCCGCCACACTGGTATCCAATTCGCCGCCATTCACAAAGTGGAGATTTTGTGTCGAGCTAATTTTTCTGTTCAACCACCTCAATCCAGCGAAATCCCTTGCCGCTTGATGAGCTTGTGCCAGACGGCTGTTTCAGCGCGTATCAGATCGGCGTATTGCTGCGGCGTATTAGCCACCGGCTCGATACCGAAGTCGATCAGTTTTTGCCGGATAGCGGGTTGGTTGATGGTCTCGGAGATTTGTTTTTGCAATGCATTGATCACCTCAGGCGGTGTGCCGGCAGGCGCGACGATGCCGACTTGTGCAGAGGCTTCTACATTTTTAATGCCCAGTTCAGCAAAGGTAGGTACGTCGGGCAGTTGCGGCAGCCGAACCGGGTTGGCCACGGCCAGCGCGCGTACTTTGCCGCCTTTGATGAAACCGTTGCCTGCGGCCAGGTCGACCATCATGGCCGGAATCTGACCACCGGCCAGATCGGACAAGGCGGGTGCCGCGCCTTTGTAAGGAATGTGCACCATGAACAAACCGGCTTGCACTTTCAGCAATTCCATGGCCAGGTGGTGCGGGCTACCGGCCCCGGCCGAGCCGAAATTCACGCTACCGGGTTTGGCTTTGGCTTTGGCAATGAAGTCTTTGGCGTCCTTGGCGTCGGATGCCGGACCGACCACCAGCACCATGGGGAATCTGCCCATCAGTGTGACAGGTGCCAGGTCTTTTTCGGGGTTGTAGGACAGCTTGGCATACAAGGCCGTGTTGAACACCAAGGTGCCGTTGTCGGCCGACATGATGGTGTAGCCGTCAGGGGCCGAGCGCGTCAATTCAGAGGCCGCGATGGCGGTGTTGCCGCCGGGCTTGTTGTTGACCACGATGGATTGTTTGACTTGCGTGGAGAGTTGCTGACTGATGGTGCGGGCCAGAAAATCCGAACCGCCACCGGCCGGGTAGGGCACCAGCCAGCGTATGTTTTTAGAAGGGTATGCGGCGTTTTGCGCCAAAGCAAACGGGGCCATGGCAGCAAGCGACAAAAGACCTAGGGCATGACGGCGTTCAAACATGTGTGGTCCTTGTGGTTCGGGTAAACCGGCTGCGGTGTGAGCCCGGTGGTGAATCATTTTAGGGCGTAATAAACTCGCAGCATCCCAATGAAAGGCGAGTTCATGGCTGCTGAATCAAGCGCTTGTCCGGTAGACCACCGGGCCTTATCCGGCGCCGTCGCCGTTGAGGGCTGCCCTGTGAGCTCTAAGGCCGCCGCCTTTAACCCGTTTGAAAAAGATTATTTACAAGACCCGCCTGAGTATGTGCGCTGGGCGCGCGAACAGGAACCGGTGTTCTTCAGTCCGCAACTCGGCTACTGGGTGGTCACGCGGTACGACGATATCAAAGCCATCTTCCGCGACCACGCCAATTTCAGTCCGGCCAATGCGCTGGAGAAAATCACCCCGCCCGGCGAAGCCGTGCTTCAAGTGCTGGCCTCTTACAACTACGCCATGGGCAGAACTCTTGTCAACGAGGACGAACCTGCGCACATGGCCAGGCGCCGTTTGCTGCTGGAGCCTTTCACGCCTCAAGCTTTGATACAGCACGAGCCTATGGTGAGGCAACTCGCGCGCGAGTACGTGGACCGGTTCATTAACGACGGCCAAGCCGATCTGGTCGAGCAAATGCTGTGGGAGGTGACACTGACCATTGCCTTGCATTTTCTCGGTGTGGACGAGGAAGACATGCCCATGCTGCGCCAGTATTCGATCGCCCACACGGTCAATACTTGGGGCCGACCGGACGAACACGAGCAATTGAAAGTGGCCCACGCAGTCGGTAATTTCTGGCAATTGGCCGGCCGCATACTGGAGAAGATGCGTCGCGACTCGAGTGGTCCGGGTTGGATGAAGTTCGGCATACGCATGCAGGCAGAGCATCCTGACGTGGTCACTGATTCGTATTTGCATTCGATGATGATGGCCGGCATTGTGGCCGCGCACGAAACCACAGCCAACGCCACCGCCAATGCCTTGAAGCTGCTCCTGCAACACCCGAGCGCCTGGGAGGAAATAGTTGCTGACCCGTCGCTGATTCCGAATGCGGTTGAAGAGTGTTTGCGTTTCTCAGGTTCCATCATTTCATGGCGGCGCATCGCATTGAACCCGGTGAAAGTCGGCGGTTTTGATTTACCGGCGGGCGCAAAATTTCTGATGCTGATGACTTCGGCCAACCACGATGAACAGCATTTCCCTGAAGCAGAGTTGCTGGACATTCACCGTGACAACGCCTCAGATCATTTGTCGTTCGGTTACGGCGCGCATCAGTGCATGGGCAAAAACCTGGCGCGCATGGAGTTGCAGGTTTTTTTGCAGGAGCTGTCGCAACGCCTGCCGCACATGAAGTTGCAGCAGCAATCGTTAAGCTATTTGTCCAATATGTCGTTTCGCGGGCCCGAACACCTGCTGGTCGAATGGGACCCTACCGCCAACCCCGAGCGACATGACCACGGCGTGCTGCAACACCGGCATGCGGTTCGCATAGGCGAATCCACGCGCAAAAGCTTGAGCCGTGCCGTGCGTGTAGAAGACATTCAGAAGCTGGCGCGCGACATCGTCTGCCTGACATTGAGCTCCGCTGACGGACAAGCGTTTGCGCCGTGGACGCCGGGTTCCCACATAGATCTGGAATACGGTGACACGAGTTTGTCGCGCCAGTATTCCCTGTGCGGTGATCCGGCCGATCGCATGCGTTTGCAGATCGCCGTGTTGAAAGACCCGCAGAGTCGCGGCGGTTCAGTTTGGTTGCACGACAAGCTAGCGGCGGGGGACTTGTTGCAGCTGCGCGGTCCGCGTAACCATTTCCGTTTCGATGACACCGCAAAGCGTGTGGTGTTCGTCGCCGGCGGCATAGGCGTAACGCCGGTGTTGGCCATGGCGCGCCAGGCTTTGCAACTCGGCATGGATTACGTCTTCCATTACAGCGCTCGTTCGCGTGAACACATGGCATTTGTGAACCAACTGCAAGCTTTGCACGGCCATCGTTTGAAACTGCACTTAAGTGCTGAAGGCTTACGCGCCGACTATGCGGCTTTGTTCGCTGAGTTTGAAGCAGGCACGCAGGTGTATGCCTGCGGACCTAAAACCATGTTGCAAGCTATTGAATCCGCCTGCGACCAATGCTCCGGTTTGCTGCTCAAGGTCGAACATTTCCACTCCGCTGCAGCTGTGCTTGACCCGGCCAAAGAACACGCTTTTGAGATTGAACTCAAGGACTCCGGACTGCTGCTCACGGTGGCGACTGACCGCACGGTGATGGAGACTTTGCGCGCCGCCAATATCGATGTGCAGAGCGATTGCGGCGAGGGCTTGTGCGGCTCTTGCGAAGTACGTGTGCTTGCCGGCGCAGTAGACCACCGTGATCTGGTGCTGACTGCGGCCGAGCGAGCGCTGCATTCAAAAATGATGGTTTGCTGCTCGCGTGCCGCAGACGGGCGACTGGTGCTGGAGCTTTAAAACCGGTTTACACAAAGAGCTGTATGTCTTCATACTAGCAAAGCAGATTCCTAAGGTTTTCCCTAGTTTTAATCGATAAGTCGGCACCTACATTTGTCTTTTAGGGTTTCATACAAGCAAAACAACATATGTTCTTCACCCTTCGCAAAACTCTGATTGTTCCCCTGTTGTCCATCATATGTGCCATTGCAGGTCTTATCCCCTGGCAGGCTACGGCACAAACATACCCGGTGCGACCGGTCATGCTGGTGGTGCCCTGGGGTGCCGGCGGAGGAACCGACGCGATTGCCCGCATCATCGGCAGCCTGCTTGAAAAAGAACTCGGTCAACCGGTGACCGTCATTAACCGCGCCGGCGGCTCCGGCGTGGTCGGTCATTCAGCCATGGCCGCAGCTGCGCCTGACGGTTACACCCTAGGATTGATCACGGTTGAAATCGGCATGATGCATTGGCAGGGATTGACTGAGCTGACCCATTCCGCTTACACACCGATTGCACTGATGAACGCCGATCCGGCAGCAGTCATAGTGCGTGCTGACTCACCCTACAAAAACTTGAATGACTTGCTGGCGGCCATCAAAGCCAACCCCGGTAAATTAAAAGCCACCGGCACCGGGCAGGGCGGTATCTGGCACCTGGCCATCGCCGGCTTGTTGCGTGACCACAAGATAGATCCGTCTGCCGTTCCTTGGGTGCCCAGCAACGGCGCTGCCCCCGGCTTGCAAGACCTGGTGGCAGGCGGTACAGATATCGTGCCGGTCTCACTGCCTGAGGGCCGCTCACTGATAGACGCCGGCAAGGTGCGCAGTCTGGCGCTGATGAGTGACAAGCCCTCGGCCTTGTTCCCAAATGTGCCCACCTTGAAAACCGCCACCGGCAGCAACTGGACAATGATGTCCTGGCGCGGGGTGGTGGCCCCCAAGGGATTGCCATTGCCGGTGCGCGACAAACTGGCCGCTGCTTTGAAAAAAATTGCCACCGGCAAAGAGTACAGCGACTTCATGGCTAGCCGTGGCTTTGGTGTGTTGTATGCGCCCCCCGATGACTTTGCCGCGTTCATGGCCCGCTCAAATACCGAACTCGGTGCCACCATGAAAGCAGCGGGTATCGTCAAATAAGCTTCTCATGAAAATCAATGATGCCGTTTTCGGGCTGTTGCTCACCCTGATCAGTCTTGCGGTGCTGAGCACCATACAGTCCTACCCGGATATCCCCGGGCAGCAGGTCGGCCCGGCGCTGTTCCCCGGCCTGATTGCATTGGCTCTGGGTGTTTGCGGCATCGTCTTGATGTACCGTGGTTGGCAGGCACGCCGCACGGTGCCCTGGTGGCAAACTGCAGACTGGTTGCATTCGCCGCGCCACCTGAGCGGTTTTATGCTGGTGACGGGCGGTATTGTTTTTTATATTCTGGCGTCCACAGACCTTGGTTTTTTACCGGCGGCGTGCTTGTTGATGTGGGCCTTGATGGTGAATCTGAAAGTGCCGCCTGTGCGCGCTGCCGTCTTGTCGCTGCTCTTGAGTGCGCTGGTGCATTTTGCTTTTTACGCCTTGCTGCGTGTGCCTTTGCCTTGGGGTGTGTTGACCCCGTGGGCCTGGTAAGGTCAAAGGAAAACTACATATGTGGACTGCGATTTCCCAGGCCTTCGGCATGGTGTTCGATCCCTACACCTTGCTGGTGATGGTGCTGGCCTCGATGTACGGTCTTTTCGTCGGCGCCGTGCCCGGACTCACCGCCACCATGGCTACCGCCTTGCTGGTACCGGTCACCTTTTTCATGGCGCCTGTTCCTGCCATTGCCGCCATCGTTACCGCCACAGCAATGGCGATTTTTTCCGGCGACATTCCAGGTTGTCTGTTGCGCATACCCGGCACACCTGCATCAGCCGCCTATACCGATGAAGCCTTTGCCATGACGCGCAAAGGCCAGGCTGAAACGGCCTTGGGGGCCGGTCTGGTGTTTTCGGTGGTCGGCGGTTTGTTCGGCACATTGGTGTTGATTTTTGCCGCGCCTGCATTGGCGGATTTTGCGATTCAGTTCAGCTCATATGAATATTTCTGGCTGGTGTTGCTGGGTTTGACCTGCGCTGTTTTCATCACCTCCGCCCGGCCGCTCAAAGGCGTGGTGACTTTGTCTCTGGGCTTGCTGGTGGCCTGTGTGGGTCTGGGCAATCCGGCCGGTTTTCCCCGCTTCACATTCGGCTCGGCCGAGATGACCGGCGGTATAGGCATGATTCCCCTGATGATCGGCATGTTCGCGATTTCCGAGGTGATCCGTTTTGTCGTCGACACCGCCCCGCCGGCCGAACTGGTGACTGAGAAAGTAGGCAATGTACTGGCCGGTCAATGGGCCTTGGCCAAAAAATATCCGGTGCAGATTTTGCGCGGTAGTGCGTTGGGTACGGCCGTCGGCGCTTTGCCGGGGGCAGGCGCTGACATCGCCGCCTGGATGTCGTACGCCATCAGCAAGAAATTTTCCAAAGAACCCGAAAAATTCGGTACCGGTCATGTCGAAGGCATTGTTGAATCGGGCGCCGCCAACAACAGTGCGCTGGCCGGTGCATGGATACCGGCGCTGGTGTTCGGCATACCCGGCGACAGCATCACCGCCATCATCATCGGTGTGCTCTACATGAAAAACATGAACCCGGGACCGACATTGTTTGTCACTCAACCGCAGAATATCTACGCCGTATTCCTGCTGTTCATCATGGCCAACATCATCATGCTACCGATGGGGATTTTGTGTATCAAGGCAGCCAAAAAAATTCTCAAAGTACCACGCAATGTGTTGATGCCGCTGATTCTTCTGTTTTGCACCGTGGGTACTTTTGCCATTAACAATTCCCTGTTTGATGTGGGCGTGATGCTCGGCGCAGGATTGCTGGCCTATGTGCTGGAGGAAAACGATTTCCCGATTGCACCTGCCATTCTCGGTGTGGTGCTGGGCGGCATGCTGGAGGAAAACTTCATCACCTCGATGATCAAGTCCAATGGCGATTTCAGCGCTTTCTTCTCCCGCCCGGTTGCAGCCTTTCTGGGCGTATCAACCCTGCTGGTCTGGTTTATCCCCTTGTTGTTGAAGGCCAGGCGCGGGCGCGGTGCTGCTGCGCAGTCCTGACGCATAAGCGATATATTTGAACCACGGTATTTTCAGAGCCCCCAGCATGAGTAATCACACAGAAACACCCGGACCCCGCCTGAGTCCTCCGGTGCGCAGCCAGACCCTGGGCGATGTGCTGCACCGCACTGCCTTGCGGCTGCCGGCCAAGCCCGCCATCATTTGCGGGCAAACGCAATGGACCTACCGCGAGTTTGACGATGTCGTCAATCGCCTGGCCGCAGGTTTGCACGGCCTGGGCATCAGCTACGGGGAACATGTGGCCATGCTAGCGCGCAATTCACACGGCTTTGCCGCCATGCGCTTTGCGCTGGCCCGCCTGGGTGCAGTGCTGGTGCCCATCAATTTCATGCTCAAGGCCAAGGAGGTGGCTTTCATCCTGCGCCACGCCGGGGCACGGGTGCTGGTCACCGATACGCAGCTGACTGAGCTGGCGCGATCGGCGGCGGCGCTGGAAACACAGGTGCGTGAATATATCTGGATACCGTCGGAAGACCCGTCGGTCCCTTCTGCCGGCATGCATGCGTTTGATGGGCTGTGTCAAAGCCGGGTAGAGTTGCCGCCTGCACAAGTCAACAGCAATGATCTGCTGCAAATCGTCTACACCAGCGGCACCGAATCCAGCCCCAAGGGCGCCATGCTCACGCATGACGCCGTGCTCTGGCAGTACGTCAGCTGCGTCATCAATGCGGAGATACACGCCGCAGACCTGGCCCTGCATTCGCTGCCGCTGTACCACTGCGCCCAGCTTGATGTGTTTTTCGGGCCGGCAGTCTACATGGGCAGTACCAACATCATCACCGCCAAACCCACACCCGAGAACCTGTTGCCTTTGATAGAGCGGTTCAAGGTCACCAGTTTTTTCGCGCCGCCCACGGTCTGGATCGCCTTGCTGCGCTCGCCCTTGTTTGACGCAGACAAACTGGCCGCACTGGCCAAAGGCTATTACGGCGCGTCCATCATGCCGGTCGAGGTGATGCGCGAACTCGCCTCCCGCCTGCCGCGTGTGCGTTTGTGGAATCTGTATGGTCAGACCGAGATTGCGCCGCTGTCCACCATGCTCGGCCCGGATGACCAGTTGCGCAAACCCGGCTCCTGCGGCAAGGCGGTGCTGAATGTGGAAACCCGGGTTGTCGATGAGCACATGAACGATGTTCAGCCAGGCGGCGAGATCGGTGAAATCGTGCACCGCTCGCCGCACCTGATGCTCGGGTATTTCCACGACGAGGAGCGTACCCGTGCCGCCTTTGAGGGCGACTGGTTCCACAGCGGCGACCTGGCCACCATCGATGAAGAGGGCTATATCACCGTGGTCGACCGCAAAAAGGACATGATCAAAACCGGTGGCGAAAACGTGGCCAGCCGCGAGGTCGAAGAAATGATTTACCGGTTGTCTGCGGTCAGCGAAGTCGCTGTCATCGGCCTGCCGGACCCGAAATGGGTGGAAGCGGTGACCGCTGTGATTGTGCTCAAACAAGGCATGCAGTTGACCGGGTCCGAAGTCATGGCGTACTGCCAGCAGCACATGGCCGTCTTCAAATGCCCCAAGCGCGTCATCTTCACCCGCAGCCTGCCGAAAAATCCCAGCGGCAAATTGCTCAAGCGTGAATTGCGTTTACAGCACGCTTAAGACTTTTCGACCTGTCATTAGGAATCGTTCACCTGTTTTTTGTCAGCCGGCCCGTAAGGTATTTATGAACTCACCCGCGCACATGCAAGACAGCGTCAACCGCTGGCTGAGAGACTTCGAGGCGGCTCTGGCTGCAAAACCCGGCAGCGCATTGTCTGCCTTGTTCACGCCGGACGCGTACTGGAGGGATTTGATGGCCTTCACCGGCAGTGTGATCACCTTCAGTCAGGTTGATGCCATCGCACAGTGTCTGCGTGACAAAGCTGATGCGGTGCAAGCGGTTCATTTTGAAACGGACTACAGATTCACGCCGCCCGCGCAGTTGATGCGCGGCGGTCAAACTTTCACGGAAGCCTTTTTCCGCTTCGAGACCCGGCTCGCCTATGGCAAAGGCATTGTGCGATTGCAAGTTGATGGCAGTGATGCAACCGCAAGCAGGGCAGCCAACCTGTTCACCTGCGTGGACCAGCTCAAGTCGCATCCGGAAACGGTGGACCGCTTGCGCCCTGACGGGCAAGCCTATTCGCGCGATTTCACCGGACCGAACTGGCTGGACATGCGGCAACTAGAAGCCGAGTACCGCGAGCGCGACCCCGAGGTGCTGGTGGTCGGCATGGGCCAGGCGGGTCTGGCGACCGCAGCCCGCTTGCGCCAGCTCGGTGTGGACACCCTGGTGATTGACCGGCAACAGCGTGTCGGCGATAACTGGCGCAAGCGTTACCACGCACTGACCCTGCATAACCAGGCGCATGTCAACCATTTGCCGTATATGCATTTCCCGCCGAACTGGCCGCGTTACATCCCCAAGGACAAGCTGGCCAACTGGTTCGAGTCTTATGCAGACGCCATGGAAATCAACCACTGGCTGGAAACAGAACTGGTCAAGGCCGACTACGACCGGCACAACGCGCGCTGGCAGGTTGAACTCAGGCAGGCCGGACAGACCACTCGCCGCATCACAGCCAGGCATATCGTGATGGCCACCAGTACCAGCGGAATTCCCCATCTGCCGACGATTGCCGGCATGGAAAATTTCGCCGGACAGGTGCTGCATTCAAGTCAGTACGGCAGCGCAGCCGCTTACAAAGGCAAGCGGGTGGCGGTGCTGGGAACCGGCACCAGCGGTCACGATATTGCCCAGGACCTGTATTCCAACGGTGTCGACGTGACCATAGTGCAGCGCAGTCCGACGCTGGTGGTGAATATCGAACCGAGCGCACAACTGCCTTACGAGTTGTACAACGAGGGCCGCAGTCTTGAAGAGTGCGATTTGATTGCTGCTTCCATGCCTTTGCCCTTGTTTGAACAAAGCCACAAAATTCTGGCCGGGCGCTCACTCGAACTGGACAAAGATTTATTGCAAAAACTTGAGGCTGCTGGCTTTCAGGTGAATCACAGCTACGACAAAGGCTGGCAGTTCATGTACCTAGAGCGCGGCGGCGGTTATTACTTCAACGTCGGTTGCTCTGAGCTGATTGCTGAGAAAAAAATCCCGGTCATGGCCTTCAGCCACATCGATGCCTTCCATGCCCGGGGGGTCATGCTGAGGAACGGTTCTACCCGGCAGTTTGATGCTATGGTGCTGGCCACCGGCTACAAAGGACAGCAGTACTCGGTGGAGAAATATTTCGGCGCTGAAGTCGCACAGCGTGTCGGTGCGGTCTGGGGTTTTGATATGCGCCGGCTGGAATTGAACAATATGTGGTGTGAAACACCCCAGCCCGGCCTGTGGTTCATCGCCGGCAGCTTTGCCCAATGCCGCATTTATTCAAAATACCTGGCTTTGCAGATCAGACAAGGCTTGAGCGCCGCGGTCTGATCTGCCTGTGTGTTTGCCTGCGTCCACAACCGCCAGCACGGCGTCAAGTCCCAGCAGATAGCTTTGTATGCCGAAACCGATGACCGCACCGGCACAGGCCTCGATAGTCACCGAGCGCATGCCGCGCTTTTCAATATTCGTCATATGTACCTCGATACATGGCAGCGGCAGGGCGCGCAGACAGTCGCGCAAAGCATATCCTGCATACAGAAAACCAGCCGGGTTCATGACAATCCCGTCGCAGCCTTCGGCGACCGCGCGGTAAAGCCTAGCGATGGCTTCACCTTCCATGTGCGTGTAGGTGATTGACAGGGCAACTCCCCGGCTGGCCGCGTGCGCATGCATCAAAGTGTCGAGTTCGGCCGCAGTGGTGGTGCCGTACAACTCGGGCTGGCGTCTGCCCAGAAAACTCATGTTCGCGCCTTGCAGCAGCAGGATATTGCGCATGGATGTCCTTAGCCCGGCAGGATATTGGCTTGCCGGTATTGGTCCCAGAGCCTGAAGAACATTTGCCCGGTGTCGGCAAATTCGTAAAAACCGTACTGCCTGCATTTGCCGGTGTCGGAGATGATGTCGAATTCTGGCGTGAACACAAAATCCCCGTAGGGCCAGGAGACGACATCTTCATAACGGTGTGGCACCAGACCATGGCGCTGAACAATGCGGTCCCACACCGGCGCTTTGTCGGCCATCATCCGGGCCAGGTTGATCTGACGGCGCGGCCCGGTCTGCATGCCCCAATAGCCGGCGATCTGCGGCCATAGGTTTTCCCAGCGGATCAGGTCGCCGTTGGTGATGTTGAACGCCTGGTTGGCACAACGCGCATCGGTGGCCATCCAGACCATGGCCTTGGCCACAAGCGTCGCATCGGTGGCCTGGTACAGCGCGTGCCAGTTGCCGGGCGTGCCCGGGTGTTGCAACGGCAGTCCGAGTTCGCGCGAAATCACCGCATACATGGCAATCACCAGCGGCAGGTTCATCGGGTTGCCGATGCCGAAACCGCTGATGGCATGCGGGCGCACCGACGAACAGGTCCAGTGCGCCCGGGCAGACCTTTCAAGCAGCCAGTCCCACTGGTTGTAATAAAAATTCGGCGGCATGTGTCTGGGGTCGTCTTCTTTGGCCGGGGTTTTGAAAGCCCCGAGGTGATTGCCATACCACTTGGTGCCGTGCACCACGTGCACATGTTGCAGGTCTACGGCCACAGGTTCGAGCGCCTGAATCAGGTTGATCAACATGGCGGTGTTGTCGTTCACCCAGGCGGTGCTGTCGGCGCGTTCCACATAGGCGGCGTGAAACACGTGAGTGACTCCGGCGAGCAAATGCGCTTTGCTGCGGCAGTCCTGCGGATCCAGCAAATCGACGGCAATGTGCGTATAGCGGCCGGGTGCATCGGGTTGTCTGCGTGAAACAGCCATCACATTCCATTGCGGATTCAGCCCCAGGTGTGCCAGCAGATTGCGCCCGACCACGCCTGTCGCGCCCGCAATCAGCGCTGTTTTTTGAGCCATTACTTCATCTCCTGGCATAAACGGTAGCGCCCGCCCTGAGCCGGTAGCAAGGGCAAGCCATGCGCCAGCGCCTGAGCCTGTGTGTCGGGCAGTTCATCGACGCTGTCTGCGGCCCATTCGAGCAGCCAGACCGCGGGCCAGGCCTGGTCCGCCGCGCCGCGCAACTGTGCCTCAGCCGTCGCCTTCACAGACAAAGCCGCGTCTTGTGCCTGATGCAGCTGGCGCAGACGCAGAAACAGCGTGTGCGACAGCCACCGCTGTATCAGTTCTTGAGCCTTGGCAGTATCGACCGGCTCTGGCAACACCAACATGTCCATCATGCCGCCTGTGCCTTGTCCGGTGTCGGCTTGCAGCACCAGACAGCTGCGTACCATGCGCCGGAAATGAGGCATCACCGTGCGGGTGAGTTCACTCGGGTTCTCGAGCCGGGTGCGGTAAGCGGCGCTGCCTAAGACCGCTATGTTGTCAAGCTCGTAGAGCGCAGCCCAGGCGTGGCCGGCACGCACAGCCGCATAGCGGCGTGCACTGTTGAAGCCGGGCACGGACAGCCGCTCCGCCAGGTGTTCGGTCTGGTACCAGTGCTCAAACAGGGCTTGAGCCTGGTCTGCGATGTCATTGCAAATGAGCAGGCAGGCGGGTTTCATGGTGTGTGTAATCAAACTGCGAAGGCGGATCAGATCAACAAAGCTGTCAGCAGCTTTGCCATGCTGTGACGGATACTAACCGCTGGCCCGGTCTGCGCCATGAGGCAGACACGCCGGGGCCGGCCTGTCAACTAGATCACACCAGGGGACACTATGCGTGCCTGTACGCAATCAAAGCTGCGTATTCATCGCTTGTCTGTTCGCGATGCCGCTAAAGCATTTTTTTGTATGCTGCGAATCAAACCCATATGCACTTCAAACAAGCCAGCGTCAGTGTGTGTGACCTTGTCCCCAATCGCCGCATGAAGACGCTTGAGCGCATGAAAAGGCACTGAAGGCGCCAAATGGTGTTCAGCGTGATAAGGCATTTCCCAGTAAAAATAGTGCAGAATTTTTGACACTTTGGTGGTGCGGGTGTTGCGCAGTAAATCGGGCGTATCTTCGGTGCCAGTGTGTTCAGACATTCGCAGAAAACGCAACAATATTTCTCCCGTTATCCTGGGGCCGATGATCAAAATCAGCGGTGCCCAGGGATCGAACAAATAGGCAGCAGCAAACATTAAAACGTAACCGGCAATAACAACGCGGAATTCAAGTATAATTCTGGGAAACTCACGCGGCGCAATACAGCTTAAGTCGGTGGCGTCAAATTTGCCCTGGCTGCAGCGCCAGTGGTATCCGGCCACCATTTTCCAGAATTTATAACCGAACATCTCCAGTACATACATCATCAGCGAGCGCGACAGCGGAA
>SHXP01000038.1 GCA_009693225.1 Limnohabitans sp.
TGTCAGGCAGTTCGCTCACACCGATCCTGACTGGTTTGCCGCCCGGGACTGGGGCCGGTTACAGCAATGGCTGGCGGATTTTGAAAGCTCAGCCAGCTATCAGCAATGCATGCATAAATACAAGGTCTGGCACCCGGACGCGCAGATCGGGCGGTTCCGGCATTTCGGCCCTGGCCAGGCCGGACAGGCAGAGCATGATGGAAAGGCCAAAATTATTTTTCATTAAGTCGAGCCGCACTGTCAGACAGTTGTACTGTTTGGACGTATGAAGACAGGGAAACTTACGGTCCATGGCTGTCATACATTCATCTGCTGCCATCTTGCCTGACAATGTGTCTGACCATTTCGCAGACACAGGATCAGACACCATGACCACAGAACACAAACGGGTTTTCATCATCACCGGGGGCAGCAGCGGCGTGGGTGCAGCCTGTGCATTGCAACTGGCAGCGGCAGGCCACAGCCTGGTCATCAATTACAACAAGAGCGAAGCCCTGGCCCGCGAGGTCATGAAGGGCTGCGAAGCACTCGGTGCCCAGACCCTGCTGGTACAGGCCGATATGGCATTGGAAGCCGATTGTTTGCGGCTGGTCGACCAAACCGTCGGTCGATTCGGCTGTATCGACGGGCTGGTGAATTCAGCGGCGGTGACCCAGTTCGTGCCGCTCAATCGTTTACAGGACCTCAAGGCCGAGGACTTTCTGCGCATCTACAACGTCAACGCGGTCGGTCCTTTTCAAATGATGCGCGCCTGCGAAAAACACATGCCCGACGGCAGCGCCATCGTCAATGTCTCTTCCATCGCCGGGCAGATCGGCAGCGGCAGCTCCATCCCTTATGTGATGTCCAAATCAGCGTTGAATATGCTGACGGTCACCATGGCGCGCGTGCTGGCGCCGCGCATACGCGTGAACGCTGTGCTGCCGGGTTTTATCGAGGGGCGCTGGATGCGCGAGGGATTGGGCGACGAGGCCTACGAGCATGTCAAACAACAGTACTCTGACAAATCAGCGCTGGGCAAAGTCACTCAGCCGGAACATATTGCAGACGCAGTGGTCTGGCTGCTCAAGGCCGACTCGGTGATGACTGGTCAGCATATTGTGGTTGACGGGGGTTTTGTGCTGGGCAAACTGCCCATGATGGCGCGTCAGCAAGACCAGTAAGGCCCTGTGACTGAGCGTGGCTCTTAAGCCTTGACGTCGACCCGCCGAGGCTCCGGTGGAGGATCTTTGACCGGTTCAGTTTTTTTCTGTTGCGGCTCGGCAGCCTGGGGTGGCCCGGCCTTAGGCTTGGGCGGCGGGGCGGATTCTCTGGCGCTTGTTCCGTTAACTCGCATGGTGTCGATCTCCAAGCTTACTGCTTGCTGTAAAAATCATTCCGGTAAGCGCGGCTTGTTACCGGTCACTTCCCGAACTTCTGCCTCAATCACATCGTCTTCATGATAGCCCTGTTTCACAGGCCGCGCCGCCAAGTCTTTGTAGCGTTGCAAGGCGTTGACCATGATAACAAAGTCGGGTTTTTTCCCCGTGACCAGCCATCTCAGGCAGGACAACAGCAGCATAAGCGCTGCCAGTGCCAAAAATACCAGCAGCACCACGTCCGCCAGCAGTAAAACCAGTAAACGCATCAGCCATTTCATGCCTGTAATGTAGGGCATGGCGACTGTGAGCCAAGGCTTAGCTGGCAAAGAAATGATTGAAAGTATGATGGGTTCAGTCTTTCACCGGTCAGAAAATTGCTCAACCGCCCTACATCTCTGGAGCCCATGATGTTTGAATATTTCCCTGTCTCTGCCGACGAATTCGACGGGCCCGTGCTTGTTACCGGCGCCGGCGGCTGTATCGGCAGCTGGACCCTGGACTTGCTAGAGCGGGCCGGCGTCACCGTGCATGCGTTTGATTTACAGATAGATCAACGCCGGCCTTCCTTGCTGATGAATGAAGCCGCCTTGAAACGCATCACCTGGCACGCAGGTGACATTGCAGACACACAGGCGGTCAAGGATGTGGTGGCTAGAACAGGTGCCCGCGCCATAATTCATCTGGCGGCGTTGCAGGTGCCGTTTTGCCGGGCCGACCCGGTGGCAGGTGCGCTGGTCAATGTGGTCGGTACCGTCAATGTGTTTGAAGCCGCCAAGGCATCCAAGGTGGAAAGAATCACCTACGCCAGCTCGGTGGCGGCCTATGGCGCGCTTGACAACGGCGGCGCCATGTCCACCCTGTACGGTGCTTACAAATACTGCAACGAACAAACCGCCAAGGTGTATTCCGAGGAAGACGGACTGCACAGCGTCGGCATCCGTCCCGGCGTGGTCTACGGTGTTGCGCGCGACCAGGGCATGACCTCCAAAACCACGGTCGCCATTCTGGCCGCTGCTGCTGGTCAACCCTATACCATCCCGTTCAGCGGCGACGTCTCATGGCTGTTTGCCGGGGAAGTGGCCAGTGCTTTCATACGCAGTGTCGCTAAGGTGCGCACCGGCGCACCGGTGTTTGACCTCAACGGCAAGCTCGCCGGCGTGGAAGAGGGTATGAAAATGCTCAAAGCGCTGGCGCCTGATGCGCACATTGACATCAGCGGAAAACCGCTGGCTTTCCCCATGGGCCACTCTGACGAACCGCTCAAAGCCTATATCGGCGACTACGGTCAGATCCCGTTGCAAGCGGGCATACAAGCCACTTTTGAAAGCTTCCGGCAATTGCTCAAAGACAAGCGCATCGATGCAAAACAGATTCAGTGAGCAAGGCGGGTTCCCCGGTCTGATGCGATAGGATCAGGTGCATGAAAGTCACTCAGCCAAACGCGCGTCACCTGGACGCCATCATTGTCGGCGCCGGCTTGTCCGGCATTTACCAGTTACTCAGTTTGCGCGACAAGCTGGGGATGAACGTCAAGGTGTTCGAGGCCGGCGAAGGTGTCGGCGGCACCTGGCACCACAACCGTTACCCCGGAGCGCGCTGCGACTCCGAGAGTCACTCTTACATGTTTTATTTTTCGCAGGCACTGGTGCAGTCCTGGGAGTGGTCAGAGCGGTATCCGCAGCAATCGGAAATCCAGCGCTACATAGACCATGTGGCCGACTTTTTCAAGTTGCGCCCCGACATGGTTTTCAACACCCGGGTCAATGCAGCCGCTTACGATGATGCGGCCAATCTCTGGCGGGTTCAAACCTCTGACGGCCAGAGCTGGAGTGCCGACTACCTGATCACCGCTGTCGGCTGTCTGTCCAGCGCCAATGTTCCGGCCATCGAAGGCCTGGACAGCTTCAAAGGGCAATGGGTTCACACCAGCGCCTGGCCGAAAGAAGGCGTGGACATGCGGGGCAAGCGCGTCGGCGTGGTCGGTACCGGCTCTACCGGTATCCAGGCGATCCCTGTCATTGCCGAGCAGGCCGGACACCTCACCGTGTTCCAGCGCACTGCCAACTACAGCATCCCGGCCAGAAATGCGCCCCTGAGCGAAGATTTCAAGCAATACGTCAAAGAAAAGGCACAAGACATACGCCAGTTGATGAATGAAACACCGAACGCGCATTGCTTTCGCATCGACCCGCGCTCGGCGCTCGAGGTGAGTGAGGAGGAGCGTCTGGCTGTTTATGAAGCCGCCTGGGCCAAGGGCGGTTTGCAGTTCCGCGCGACATTTGCGGATTTGCTGCGCGACAAACAAGCCAACGACACAGCCGCCGAATTCATCAAGGCAAAAATCAGGCAAGTGGTGAAGGACCCGGAAAAAGCAGCCTTGTTGTCAGACATAGACCACCCGTTTGCCGCCAAGCGGCCGCCCATCGACAGCCATTATTTTGAAACCTATAACCGCAACAACGTCAGCCTGGTCGATATCCGCAGCCATCCCATCGAACGGATTACCCCGCAGGGTATCAAGACCGCAAAAGCACAGTACGACCTTGACATCATTGTCTTCGCCACCGGTTTTGACGCCATGACCGGCAGCCTGTTGCGCATGAATATTTCAGGCCGCCAGGGTCTGTCTTTGAAAGACGCCTGGGCGGCCGGCCCGCGCACCTACCTGGGTTTGCAAATCCCGAAGTTCCCCAATCTGTTCACCATCACCGGACCGGGCAGCCCCTCCGTGCTGTGTAATCTGCCGCCGCAGATCGAGCAGCATGTCAACTGGATCACTGATTGCATTGCCTATATGCGCGATAACGGCATTCAGCAGATTGAGGCCGATGAACAAGCCAGCGACGACTGGGTGCAGCAGGTTAATGAGGCTGCCAACGCCACCTTGCTGCCGCAGGTGCTCCACAGTTGGTACCTGGGCGCGAATGTACCGGGCAAACCGCGGGTGTTCATGCCCTACGCAGGCGGCTTCGGCCGTTACAGGGGTATTTGTGACGAGGTTGTGGCTAACCGGTACCGTGGATTCCATTTGCACTGCCAGTTAGCGGGCAGCAGCCTTCAAACAGACAAATAACGCTGTTTGATGTGAGCGTCGGCGTTCAACTCGGCGATGCTGCCGGTGAACACATCGCGGCCTTTGTCGATGACCACGGCGCGGTCGGCAAGTCCCAGGCAGAAGTGCAGGTTTTGCTCGGCCAGCACGATGCTGGTGCCGGTTTGTTTCAGCGCCTGAATCAGTTCACCGATTTTTTGCACCATGATGGGTGCCAGGCCTTCGCTGGGTTCATCCAGCAGCAGCAGCCGCGGGTTGCCCATCAGCGCACGTCCGACGGTCAGCATTTGCTGTTCGCCGCCCGAGAGCAGGCCGCCGGCGCGATGGCGCAAAGGTTTGAGCAGCGGCAGCATGTCGTAGACGCGCTCCATGGGCCAATCGTCTTCACCGCCCGGGCCGCGTTTGGAGGCAATGTCCAGGTTGTCCTCGACACTCAGCTCAGAAAAAATCTGTCTGTCTTCGGGCACATAGGCCAGCCCGGCGCGCGCGATCAGGTGGGCCGGGCGGTCCTTGATGGACACGCCTTCGAAAGTGATCGATCCTCTGCGCGCCGCAATCACCCCGGCGATGGCTTTCATGGTCGTGCTTTTGCCGGCGCCGTTGCGCCCGAGCAAGGCCAGGGTTTCACCGGCATGCAGGCTCAGGTTCAAGCCGAACAGCACTTGGCTGGTGTCGTACAAGACCTCGAGTTGTTGTACTTGCAGCAGTTCACTCACCGGTACTCTCCTGCGCATGACCCAGATAGGCTTCGATCACGCGCGGGTTGGCGCGGATTTCCTCGGCATTGCCCTGGGCCAGCAGTTTGCCGTAGGACAGCACATGGATATGTTGTGCGACCCGGAAAACGATGTCCATGTCGTGTTCGATCAGCACAATCGTCAAGCCGCCTTTTCGCCAGAGTTGTTGCACGGTATCCATCATTTGCGTGCGTTCATCCGGGCCCATGCCGGCCACCGGCTCGTCCAGCAGCAGCACTTTGGGGCGCATCACCAGTGCCAGCGCCATGTCCAGCAGTTTCTGGTCACCGTGTGACAAATTGCCGCTGATGGTATCGGCTTTGTTCTGCAAACCCAGTTGTTCCATGACCTCGTGGGCCCGGTCGCGCGTGGCTGCCAGCGGGAAACTGCCGAACATTTGCGCCGGATTGCCCAGAGCCGATTGCAGCGCGGCGCGAAGCGATTCTTCAACAGTCAGGCTTTTGAACAACTTGGCCACTTGAAACGCGCGGCCTATGCCTTTGTGAACAATGGCATTGCGCGACAGACCGACCATGTTTTCGCCATCCAGCAGAATCTGCCCGCTGTCGGGCTGCAGCCCTCCGGAAATCAGATTAAAGAACGTAGTTTTGCCGGCGCCGTTGGGGCCTATGACGGCACTGAGCGAACCGGCTGGAAACTCCATGGAGACATCCGAGATAGCGCTGACACCACCGAAGGATTTGTAGAGTTTGTCTATGCTTAGCATCAGCCGCCGCCTTTCTTCGCCGCAGGCAAGAGCTTGCGCCAGCCCTTGAACACATCGGTGATGCCGCGTTGAAAACCCAGGGTGAACAACAGAACGACCAGACCCAGTGCCAGCCCGTGGTATTGGGTGTTGCGGGTGATGGTGTCGTTGAACATTTGCAGCAAGGCCGCGCCCAGCACCGGTCCGGTGAACACATGGGTGCCGCCCATCATGATCATGAACACGGCTTCACCTGACATGGTCCAGTAGCTGAAATCGGGGAAGGCACCGGACACAAACAAGGCCATGATGACGCCGCCGACACCGGCAAACATGCCTGCCAGGATGAAAGCGTACAGCCTGACGCGCCAGACGTTGATGCCCAGAAATGCAGCACGGTCCTCGTTGTCGCGCAACATGCGCAAGGTATAGCCGAAGGGGGACTGCATCAGCAGGCGCATGGCCAGCAGACAGGCCACTGCCAGCACGCAGGAGAACATGTAAACTTGCTGGGTTTTGCTCAGGTCAATGCCTATGAATACGGGGCGGGGAATGCCGCCGGTCAGGCCCTGGTCGCCTCCGGTCAGACCGGTCCAGGTGATGATGATGCTGTGCAGCAGCATTTGAAAGGCGAGGGTGAGAAAGGAAAAGTAAATACCTTTGAGCCGCACGCAAATGGCCCCGGTGATCGCTGCCAGCGCAGCGCAAAACACCACGGCGGTCAGCAAGGCCACCGGGACAGGCACCGCGGCTTTTTGCAGCATCAGAGAAAAGGCGTAGGCACCACTGCCGAAGAACATGGCATGACCGAAAGAAACCATGCCGCCATAGCCGACCAGCATGTTCAGCGAGGTGGCCAGCAATCCCATAGCGCACAAGCGGATGATGAAGTCAATCACCACCCGCGAAGGTTCCAGCAGGGGTAGCGCCAGCAGCAGGATCAGCACCAGACCCGCCCATAAACTGTCTTTTTGCCAACGGTGGATTGAACTCATGACTGGCCCTTGCCCATCAGGCCGCTGGGTTTATAGACCAGGATCAAACCCATGGCCAGAAACATGATGCCTTCCACAAACAACGGAAAACCGATGGAGCCGAAGGAGCGGATCAGTCCTATCAGCAAGGCGCCCAGCAGAGCGCCGCTGACCGAACCCATGCCGCCGATGACGGTGACGATGAAAGATTCAATGAGTATGGAAAAACCCATGCCGGGAGACATCGAACGCACAGGTGCGGCCAGGCCTCCCGCAAGTCCCGCCAGCAGGCCGCCGAAGGCAAACACCGACGCGTAAATCAGGCGGGTGTTCAAGCCCAGTGCAGATGTCATGCCCGGGTTTTGTGCCGCCGCCCGGATGATTTTGCCTGCGCGGGTACGGGTGAGGATGAACCACAGTAAGCCGGCGATCAACCCGGCGGCCGCCATCAAATAAACATAGAACACCGGCACCACGCCGCCGCCGATGAACAAGGGGGCCTGCTGGAACGCCTTGGGCATGCCCATGGACTGGAACTCGGCGCCCCAGACGATTTTCACCACGTCATCCAGGATCAAGATGAAGGCATAGCAGACCAGCAATTGCAGCAGTACATCAGACTTGTAAACCCGGCGCATGAAAAAGCGTTCGAACACCAGTGCAAACAGGCCGACGCCCAGACCCGCCGCCGCCGCCGCCAGCGCATAGCTGTCGGTGATGCGGTAAGCGGACAGGGCCACATAAGCGCCGAGCATGTAAAACGAGCCGTGCGCAAAGTTGATGACGCCGAGCACACCGAAGATCAGCGTCAAACCGGCGGCCACCAGAAACAGCAAAGCCCCGACGATCATGCCGGTGCTGGTCTGGGTCACGATGCATGACATCGAGCCCAGGCATTCAAACAGGGCGGTGAGTTCCATCAGATATTGTCAGTGGTTTCAGAGATAAGACTTGCGTTTTTTCCACTGCACTTCCAGTTCGGCAATCTGTTTCCAGTTACCGGGGTTGGGCTTGGACATGAAAGGCTCTTTGGGTTCGAGCGCACCCCAGCCCACGGCGTAGTCGACCAAAGTGTTGTCCTCGGCGCGCATGGTCAGCTTGCCGTTGCTGCCGAAAGGCGAGTCGATGCTCATGCCGCGCAAGGCTTCGGCTATTTTTTTGCCGTCGGCGCTGTTCGTCTTCTTCATGGCGCTGGTGACGAACTGCACGGCCGCTGCGTTCTGCCAGGCCCAGTTCAGCGGCAGGTCTTTGAAGCGGGTCTGGTAGGTATTCGACCAGTTGGTATTGGTCGCTGTATTGGGAAAGCTTTTCAGATAGCGGTTGCCGGAATGCAGGCCGTGCGGCACATTTTTCACGGCGGTCAGCACCGCATAGTCGGCCATGTTGACTGCAAAGAACTCGCGTTCGTTGAACAAACCGTAAATGCCGGCCTGGTCAATGAAAGAGGTCAGATCACCGCCCCACAAAGCAGAGTAAATGGCTTGCGGCTTGCCTTGCAGCAGACGCGTGATGGCTTCGGTGTAATCGGCCTGGAACAGCTTGGGCCAGACGTCGCCGACGATTTCGATGGATGGATTGAAAAATTTCAAATACTCCATGAATTCGGCCGTGGTGTCGCGACCGTAGGCGTAATCGGGTGACACGGTCATCCAGCGTTTCAGGTTTTTTTCCTTGGCCACCTGGGCGGCATAGGCACCGCCGACGATGGCATCGTGCACACCCTGGCGGGCGCAGCGAAAGCCCAGTGGTGTGCGGATCTTTGGGTCGGCAGTGAGCGAAGAAGTTTCCGAGCAGGTATGCATGACCAGCACACCTAGATCGCGTGCCACCTCATGGACGGCAAACGCGCCCGATGAGGCTTCTGCATCCAGAATGATGCCGCAATCTTCAGAGGTGACCAGTTCGCGCGCCACCCGGGCGGCTTCCTGCGGCTGGCCTTTGGAGTCACGGATCACCAGTTCGATCTTGCGACCGTTGAGGCCGCCGGCGGCGTTGAATTTTTCGACTTCCAGCGTGGCTGCATTGGTGGAGGACTGACCCAGCATGGCGACCCGGCCCGACAGAATGGTGGGCATGCCGATGCGTATGGTTTTATTCTGGGCGCGCGAGATGAATGGCGCGCTCAGGGCGGCGGTGGTCACAGCAGACGCGCCGAATTTGAGCAGTTTGCGACGCTGGGCCTGGTTGTTGTCTTGCATGGTTATCTCCGGTGATGCGGTGGGTTCGCTGGAACCGGCTCAGTCTAAGCCAAATCAGCAGTTGAATGCTTAAGGGTTTAGGTGAATCCTCGGCACAGATTGAAGGGTAAAAAAACCGGCCGCAAAAAAGCGTTCAGACGGTAAATTCGGTCAGCAATTCACCGGCCAGAGCGGCTTCTTGTTTCAAGCCGTCTGCATCTGCAACCAGCACGCCGTTGACCCAGACACCGTGCACGCCGACCGCATGGGTATTGAGCCGTGCGGCGCCGCCGGGCAGGTCAAACACGCGGTGCTTGGGGCCGCGCCCGACGGTGTTCGGGTCAAACAGCAGCAAATCAGCGGCATAGCCCTGGCGGATCTGGCCGCGTTCCTTCAAACCGAGAATACGCGCGGGTTGCGCCGTCAGCTTGTGTACCGCCTGCGTCATCGACATCGCACCGACGTCACGCGCCCAGTGGCCGAGCAAATGCAGGCCGAAACCGGCATCGTTGAAAAATGTCAAATGCGCACCCGCGTCGCTGAGCGTGATCAGGCTGTGCGGATCGTTCAGCAACTGCGCCACGGCTTGCGTGTCGCTGTTGAGCAATTGCGCAGTGAACACGGTTTGCAGGTCTTCGGACAGTGCCAGGTCCAGCGCAAAGTCCAGCGGGTCAACACCGTGTTGCTGCGACAGTTCAGCCACACTGCGCTGTTCGTATGCCTGGTGCGAACTGTCAGCGGTTTGTACCACATGCACCTTGTCCCATTCGTTGTTGAACAAACGGAAACTGGTGGTCTGTGCCAGTTCGTTTTTCACGCCTTGTCTGAATGACTTATCTGCCAGGCAGGTTTTCAAGGCTTCGTGCGACAAGCCCATGGCGGGTCTCCAGCTGGCCAGTCCTTCGACCGGGTACGCCGAGGCAAAGGTGAAATCCATGGTCAGCGGGCAGCACGATACCTGGCCGATCAGTTGCACGCCCTGGTCATTGGCCTCGGCAATGGCTTTGAAATCATTGAAAACAGCTTGCGGATTGGTGCCGTTGTGCAGCAAAGCGGCAACCATCACCGGCCGCCCGCTGTTCTCAGACAAAGAACGTAAAAACGACATAGGCATCTTACCGCCCTTGGTCACCATGTAGACACCGCCGCCACGGTGGCTCATTGCAAGGGTGAGTTGCATCATTTCCTCATCGCTGGCCAGTCGCGACGGCATGGGCAGGCCGCCTTCACCGTTGTGTGCCGGACTGGTGCTGCTGGCAAAACCGATTGCGCCGGCCGCCATGGCTTCGCGCACCAGGGCCGCCATGGCTTCAATTTCCTGCGGCGTGGCCGCGCGCTTGTTGGCCTGTTCGCCCATCACCCAGGTGCGCACGGAAGAATGGCCGATGTAGGCGGCGATGTTGATGACGCAGCGCTTGCGCTTCAACATGGCCAGGTACTCGGGAAAGGTTTCGAATCCCCAGTCTATGCCTTGCTGGAGCACATCGAGTGACATGCCTTCGACCTGGGTCAGGTTGCGCATGGTCAGTTCGCGGTCCTGCGGGCGGCACGGTGCAATGGTGAAACCGCAGTTGCCGATGACGGCGGTGGTGACACCTTGTGCCGGGGACGGTCGCACATAAGCGTCCCAGGTGATTTGCGCGTCAAAGTGCGTGTGCGCATCGACGATGCCCGGCATCAAGGCCAGGCCTTGCGCATCTATGACCTGATCTGCACTGTGGCTCAAACCGGTGCCGATGGCCAGAATGCGGCCGTCACGGACGGCGACGTCCTGCGTCGACGGTTCTGTGCCGATGCCGTCGAATACCAGTGCCTGGCGGAAAAGAATGTCTGCGTGTGAGTGGGGGTTCATGAAAAAAGATTACTGAGTGAAATTGAACATCCGCTGTTGCCTGAAATCTGTCAAAGCGGTTTTAAGCGGGAAGAACGTATAGCTGCCAGTTCACCGGCACTGGGAATCCACTGGCCGTTCGAAGTGACAGACACGGCAGCGCGTACTGCACACAACACGGCTTGCATCACCACCTCGGTGACCAGCGAATGCATCAGCATGGTATCGAGGCTTTGACCGTTTTTGCCGGTGCTCAGCGCGAACAAGGTGTCGCCGTCAAACGGTGTGTGCACCGGGTGGATGGTTCTGGCCAGGCCGTCGTGGCCGATTTGCGCCAGCCGGGTGGTTTGCAGCGGAGTCAGCGCTGCGTCGGTGGCGATCACACCTATGGTGGTGTGCTGACCGGCGGTCAGCGATGCGCTGTTTGTGCCGTTCAGATGTGCCTGATGGATATTGATCAGCTCATGGCTGCCGGCATGTTTTCGGGCGCCTGCGATCACCTGCCCATTGTCCGGGTCGATCACGTCACCGAGGGCGTTGCACACGATGAGCGCGCCCACAGTCACGCCGTGTACCCGCAGCGCCGCACTGCCTATGCCGCCGCGCATGCCGTTGGCGAAACCGAACACCTTGCCGACAGTCGCGCCGGTGCCCGCGCCGATATTGCCATGCGCCATGTGTGTGTTCGAAGCCGACTCACAGGCCTGATAGCCATTGTCTGCCGAGGGTCTGATGCGGGGGTTGCCAACGGCCAGGTCGAAAATGACCGCTGACGGGACAATAGGGACATGAACAGCACCGACCTGAAAACCGTGCTGACGTTCTTCCAGCCAGCGCATCACGCCGCCGGCTGCGTCAAGCCCGAAGGCCGAACCGCCGCTCAACACAATCGCGTGCGCCTGTTGCACCAGGTTGCCCGGACGCAGGCAATCGGTTTCCCGGGTGCCCGGTGCGCAACCTCGCACATCGACACCGGCCACAGCACCGTCAGGCGTCAAAACCACAGAGCAACCGGTCAATGCCGCGGGGTCTGTGTGATGGCCTACTGAAATACCGGCTACATCTGTGAAGCTCAATCGGGTGTCATGCATCAAGAGATTTTAGATGCACCCTTGAGGTGTCATGTGCGCGTCACACTGAGTCTGCCTTACTCTGCCTGCAAACTGATGTTGATGTCTCGGCTTTTACCTTCACGCAAAACCGTGAGAGTGACGATGTCGCCGACCTGACGTTCGTCGAGCAGGGACAGCAGCTTGTCGGCCGACCAAAGCTTGATGCTGTTGAAGGCGGTGATGATGTCGCCGGTGACCACCTCGCCGTTGCCTTTGATGCGTATGCCCTTAAGCCCGGCCTTGTCAGCCTGCGAGCCGGCATCCACTTGCAGCACAAACACGCCTTCTGTCTTTAAAGCCGCACTGAGCCTGGCATTGATGTTTTCGTCTGTTTCAATGCCGAGTGAGGGCCGCACATATTTGCCTTTCTGTATCAATTGCGGCACCACCCGGTTGACCGTATCCACAGGGATGGAAAAACCGATGCCTGCACTTGATCCGCTGCGGCTGTAAATGGCGGTGTTGATCCCGATCAGGCGGCCGGCAGAGTCCAGCAATGGCCCGCCGGAGTTGCCCGGGTTGATGGCGGCATCGGTTTGAATCAGGTGATCTATGCGTCCGCCGTTCTCGCCGTCGATCGAGCGGTCCAGCGCCGAGTCGATGCCGCGCGTCAAGGTCCAGTCCAGGCCGAAGGGATTGCCGATGGCAAACACCGTCTGACCGACTTTGAGGTCTTTGCTGCCGCCTAGCGGGACAGGATCGGTTTTTTTGAAGCCTGTATTGCTTTTCAACACAGCGATATCGTGGCGCGGGCTGGCGCCGACCAGTCTAGGGATTCTCTGCAAAAGTCACCTCATAAGTCATCCACAGGCCTACTTCAAACGTTATAGGTAGATGAAACAAACTACCTTTGCCAACACTGGATTTGAATTGGTCGCCAAGCGTACTCGTAAGCGTGAGTTTTTGGAAGAGATGAACCTGGTTGTGCCATGGACTGATTTGGTTTCGCTCATTGAGCCGTATGCGCCGCTCAGCAACACTGGCAGACCACCGTTTCCTGTGTCCACCATGCTGCGCATTCATTTCATGCAGCAATGGTTTGGACTGAGCGACCCGGCCATGGAAGAGGCCTTGCATGACATGGCGCTGTAGCGCGAATTCGCGCAACTTGATGCAGGT
>SHXP01000039.1 GCA_009693225.1 Limnohabitans sp.
CAGTGGGGGTCTTGGGGGCCATCAAATACCTCAACGAAATTTGCAAGAAATATGCTTCAAATAACGTGATTTCTTGCAATTTCAGTGACAGGGATATCCCCATATCTACAATAAATTCATCAGCTTATGAATTGTTCAGGGCGGACTAACTACAGAATCTCCGTTTGCTGCCGCCAAGGTGAGGGAACTGATTGTTTACCTGGAGATGCATATTGAACTCGTGGTACGGGAGTTATACGGACAGGCTTTTTACGGTGGTCAGTCGAGTGATGCCGTCAAGGACAAGGTTCGTAAACAACTGGCGCGCAACATACCCGCTTTGGCCAAACTGACGAAATTTGCTCCCTATATGGCAGGGGATACGTTCACGCTGGCTGACTGTGCAGCCGTTTTTCATTTGCCGATAGTGTCTTCTGCATGCAAACTGGTGTTGGAAGAAGATGTGTTTGCGGACATCCCCATCAAAGCCTATACCCAGCAGTGGGCAGACAACCCGCACATGAAGAAAATTCAGGCGGACCGCAAAGCCAATGGCGAACTGATGGCGACTTTGCGCGCCGCCAGGACATAAAGTTCAGTTCGGGTAGACCTGACGTTGCTTGTCTAGGTCTATCAGCCGGTCAAGCTCCGCGCAGACATCGGCCATGCGACCGGAGATGACCATGCGCCCGGCGTTATGCAAAGGCAGGCGTTGTTCTTCAGCGGTATGGACAACCGGTAAAGGGCGGTCTGACACGCAGCGAGAGCTTGCTGGGGTTGGTTGGCTGCGTTTGATTTGCAGCAATGAACGCACAGCGGAATCTACGCGCTGAAAAACCTGCTGGCTGCTCCAAAGGGCGAGTGACATGGTGATCTCCTGGGGTTAGAACTGGTTGCGGATCAGGCCGACGGCCAGACCTTCAATTTCAAAAATGTCGCAGGCTTGCACCCGGATAGGGGAAAAGTCGGGGTTTTCCGGCAAAAGACTGATGCCTTGCGCTGTTTTTTGCAGCCGTTTGACCGTGACTTCTTCACCGATCCGGGCAACCACGATCTGCCCGTTGCGGGCTTCGCGGGTGGTTTTGACCGCCAGCAGGTCGCCGTCCATGATGCCGGCGTCTCGCATGGAAAGGCCTTTGACTTTGAGAAGGTAGTCGGGCTGCTGGGAAAACAGCGAGGCTTCTACGTTGTAGGTTTGTTCAATGTGCTCTTGTGCCAGGACCGGTGAGCCGGCGGCGACCCGGCCGACCAAGGGCAGACACAGTTGAGCCAGGGCCTGAATAGGCAGTTGAAATTGTTTGAACCCCGGTTGGCTGAAGTTGTCTGTGGCGTGGTTTTTCAGGCGGATGCCGCGTGAAGTGCCGCTGACCAGTTGTATGACGCCTTTGCGGGCCAGGGCTTGCAAATGCTCTTCTGCGGCATTGGCGGATTTGAAGCCGAGTTCGGCTGCGATTTCTGCGCGTGTGGGTGGCGCACCGGTGTTGTGCAATGCGGTTTGAATCAGTTCCAGGATTTGCTGCTGACGGGCCGTGAGCTTGATCGTGTCCATGGGGCTCCTGCACAATAGGTTAGTTGAAAGAGGTTGTCCGCTTCACTGCATAGATAACTGTTTTTATATCCAGTAACTGTATTTTTAACCAGTTTTTAAGGTTTGGCAAGTATGTCGGTCAAAAATAATTTGAAAACAGTGGTTCTTGGCACAGGCGGTACCATCGCTGGACTGCGTAAGCATGCCGATAAGCCCGATATTTACAACTCCGGCCAGTTAGGAATCACTGACATAATGAGCAATGCCGGAGTCGATTTGACCTTGGTCGAGTTCAAGGATGTGGCCCGGATTGACAGCAAAAACATGGGTTTGCCGGTCTGGCAGGACCTGTACAAGGCAGTCGCGCAGGCACAGCAGCGCAGTGACGTCGGTGCCGTCTTGATCACCCACGGCACCGATACGCTGGAGGAAAGCGCTTTTTTACTGCACGCCCTCGGCCCGTGGCCCAAGCCGGTCTTGATGACCTGTGCCATGAAACCTGCTGATCACCCGCAAGCCGATGGCCCGGGCAATCTGCGCGATGCCTTGTTTCTGTCTGTCGAGCCCGGTTTATCGGGCGTTCATGTGGTATTTAACCGGCGTGCCCACCATGCAATGCATGTGCAGAAAACGTCGACCGACCATTTAGAGGCGTTCAGCAGCGGTGCCGCCGGCGTATCTGCTGAAAAAAACGGCTCAGCCTGGACACTCAAAGCGCCGCCAGTGCCTGTACTAACGCATGACTGGCCAGGCACTTCCTGGTTTTTGAAACAAACACAATGGCCCAGAGTGGAATGGTTGAGCCACCACTCCGGCAGCACTCCGGACTTGATCCAGGCTTTGCTGCAACCGCTTGCAGACGCGCCTCAACTTCGCGGCCTGGTGGTGGCCGGAACCGGTGCAGGCACGGTCAAGCCCTCATGGGAAGCAGCCTTGCAACAGGCCATGGCGCAAGGCATTCAGGTCTGGCTGACAAGCCGCTGTACCTGGGGCCTGGCACTGCCGCAGGCGCAACAAAGCTGCGGGGAATTGATTGCTTTATCGCCTGCCAAGGCCTGCATGGGCCTGGCGCTTCACCTCATGGCAGAGGACGAAAAACGCTCAGCTGTTTAGCGCTTTCAAGGCGCGGTCTTTGATTTCCTCGACGCTGCCCTGACCACTGATGGGACGGTATTTGGGGGCGTTGGCCGGATCGGTTTTTGCCCATTGCGTGTAGTAGTCGACCAGCGGCCGGGTTTGCGAGTTGTAGACCTCAAGCCGTTTTTTCACGGTTTCTTCCTTGTCATCATCACGCTGAATCAAGGGTTCACCGGTAACGTCGTCAAGGCCATCTACTTTGGGGGGATTGAAGCGCACGTGGTAAGTGCGGCCGCTGGCCACGTGGGCGCGGCGCCCGCTCATGCGTTCGACGATGGCGTCAAACGGCACGTCGATCTCGAGCACGCAATCGAGTTTGACACCGGCGTGTTTGAGTGCATCGGCCTGCGGCAGGGTGCGGGGGAAACCGTCAAACAGAAAACCTTTGGCGCAATCGGCATGGGTGATGCGTTCCTTGACCAGACCGATGATGATGTCGTCCCCGACCAGTCCACCGGCATCCATGATTTTTTTAGCCGCCACTCCCATGTCAGTGCCGGCTTTGACCGCAGCGCGCAACATGTCGCCGGTGGAAATTTGGGGAATGCCGTATGCCTGGCAAATGAATGTGGCCTGGGTGCCTTTGCCGGCACCGGGCGCACCCAGCAGAATCAGTCTCATTGTCGTCCTTGCATTTGAATGATAGCCACTGTCTTTGCAGCGCTTTGTCGCTTGTCAAGCCCTGAGAATATCATGCACACCCTGTCAAAGACTGACAGCGTCAAGCACCCAGCAAGCGGTTGACGCGTTGCAGATCGGCAGTGGTGTCCACACCCGCTGCGCTGGCGTTCAGGGAGATATGCACAGCGATGCGGTAGCCGTGCCACAGTGCACGCAATTGCTCCAGGGCCTCGGCGGTTTCAGCCGGGGCAACGGCAAGCTGCGGAAACAGGCTCAGAAAAGAGGCCCGGTAAGCGTACAAGCCGACGTGCCGGTAAACCGGGTAGGGCGGCAGTTGACCGGCTTTAGCGTCTCTCCAACTGGGGATACCGGCCCGGCTGAAGTAACTGGCGTGCGAACGAGCATCCAGAACGACTTTGACAACATGCGGACTCAGCCAGTCCTGCACATCGGTGATCGGATGTGCCAGCGTACTCATGCTGACGTCCTTGTCTGCGTCCAGCACCTGTGCCACCTGGTCAATGTGTTGCGGGTCGATCAAAGGTTCATCGCCTTGTACGTTGACAACAATGGCTCTGGCTGCCAGACCCAGCAGCGACACGGCTTCGGCCAGTCTGTCGCTGCCGCTGGGATGGTCATGGCGCGTCAGAATCGCTTCTATGCCATGCGCCGAGCAGGCGGCGAGTATGCGTTCGTCGTCAGCCGCCACAACAACGCGTTGCGCTGCGGATTTCATGGCCTGATGAGCCACCCTGACCACCATCGGCAGTCCGGCGATATCGGCCAGCGGTTTGTCCGGCAATCGAGAAGAACCCAGCCGCGCCGGAATCAGCACGAAAAAAGGTGTTTTACTCATGCAGTTTTTCCAGTTCAGCGTCGCTCAAGGTGCGGGCTTCAACTTCCAGCAGCACCGGGATACCGTCGCGCACCGGGTAGGCCAGACGGGCGCTGCGAGACACCAGTTCCTGCGTGTCGCGCTGGTATAGCAGGCTGCCTTTGGTGACCGGGCAAACCAGCAATTCAAGTAGTTTTTTGTCCATAAATCAATGATAGTCGCTGCACCTCGGTGCTGAGTTGCAGCAGCAGCTCAGGGGGCAATTCGCACAGCAACGGTACGGCCCAGGCGTCGGGCTGATGCGGCCATAGTTTGACCGCGTCTTTCTCGGTGCACAGCAAAGGTTCATTGCCCGCAGTCTGCCAATCGGCCAGCGAAGCATGGTCAGGAAAAACATGTGTTTGCGTCAGCCGCAGTCCGGCTTGTTCCAGGGCGGCAAAAAACAAGGCGGGTCTGGCAATCGCGGCCAGCGCCTGGACCGCCTGCCCCTGCCAGCTGGAAAGATGGCGTTGTTCACCTTTGCCGTTGCGTGCTGTGTGCGACAGACTGCGCTTGGCAGCCAGACTGTGTCCGAATGCCCGATCGCCGGTGTGTAAGAGGTACTGGCTGGTGCCTGTAGCTGCTGCACGCGGCCAGGCTTCGCGCAGCGGCCCGGCGGGCAGCAGCCAGCCGTTGCCTAGGCCCCGGTCGTCGAAGACGCAAACTGCCACGTCATGGTGAAGCGCACGGTGCTGCAAGCCGTCGTCGCTGATGATGAGCTGAGTGTGAGGGTAAGCTTGAAGCAAAGCCTGCGCCGCTTTGGCGCGTTGTCGCCCGGTGAACACGGGCACAGCACAGCGCAGGCGGATCAGTAAGGGTTCGTCACCGGCTTGCGAAGGGGGGCTGTTGTTGACAACTTCCATCAACGGCTCTTCCCCGGTGCCGTAAGCGCGGGCAATCACGCCGACTTGTAAGCCCAGCGACTGGAAATGCTCGACCAGGCCGATAACGATAGGGGTTTTGCCGGTGCCCCCTGCCAGGAGATTGCCGACCACCAGCACCGGCACAGGCAAATACCTTGCCCGGCGCCAGCCTTTTTCATAGGCCATGCTCTCAATCAACAGCCATGCGCGGCTGAGCAGGGTCAACGGCCACAGCAGGCAGGCCAGCGGTCCGCGTGCGGCCCAGACCTGTTGTGAAAGGTAAGCCGACCACTGCATCTGTATTCAGGGAAGTGCAGTATTGCCGGTGCGGGACTGGGCTGAAAAAGTGATGTGCTGCAAGCCGGCTTTCTGGGCAGCCTCCAGCACTTGCATCACCGCCTGGTGGCTGGCCCGGGCGTCAGCCGATATCACCAGCAGCGCGTCGCCATTCTGGTTGGTCGCCAGTGTCAACGCCTGAATCAATGAACCTATGTCTGGCGTTGTCACAGGATTTTTTTGCACCGTGTACTGTCCGTCGCTGCTGACGCTCACGCGTATTTCATCCGGACGGTTTTCCTGTTGTGCGCTGTCGGCCTTGGGCAAACGCATGTCCAGTTGCGTCAGACGCCCGTAAGTGGTGGTCAGGATCAGGAAGATGAGAATGACCAGCAGCACATCAATGAACGGGATCAGATTGATCTCGGGTTCGGAGGACTTGGGGCGACCGAAACGCATGGCTTATTTGCTGCTTTTGGCAGCGTAAAAATGGCGTACCAGGCGTTCAGCGGCAATCTCCAATTCAACGGTGAAATGGTCTACCTTGTTTCTGAAATAACGCCACATCACCAGGCTTGGAATGGCAATCACCAGACCGAAAGCAGTGTTATACAAAGCCACGGAAATACCGTGGGCCAGTTGCGCCGGGTTGCCGCTGCCGGGAGTCTGCGCGCCGAATATTTCTATCATGCCGATGACGGTGCCGAACAAACCCAGCAATGGCGCCACCGAGGCGATTGAACCGAGGGCGCTGAGGTATTGCTCGAGTTTGCTGTTGACCCGGCGTCCGCTGGCTTCAACCACGGCGCGCAGTTCACTTTCGGGTGCGGCAGGTTTGCGTTGCATCTGAGTAAGCCCTGCGACGATGATTTCACCTAGGGCGCAATGACTTTTTAACTGTTCAATCGATTCGGGCTTCAGAAGGGCAGGTTGCGACAGACTCAGCACTTCATCGAGCAACTGCGGGGGAATCACCCGTTTGGTCTGCAGACTGTATAAGCGTTCAAAAATGAGTGCCAATGCCGCGACAGAGCAGGCGAGCAAGGGCCAGATCGGCCATCCGGCCGCTTGTATGATGCCTAGCAAGAGTGTTCTCCCGTCAGATACACATTCAATTATGGCCCACTTGGTCAAAGTCGAAGTTCAACACAACACGCCATGCCCAGATTCAATACTGTCACTGAAGCAAGCAGCAACCGGGTCTGGTCTGTCGGCGGCCTGTGCCATGCCATCAGCGATCAGCTCAAGGCGCGCTTTGGCCTGGTGATGGTGCAGGGCGAAATATCCGGCATGATGTGCGCCGGCAGCGGCCACTGCTACCTGACCCTCAAGGACGAACAAGGTCAATTGCGTTGCGCCATGTTCCGGCGTGTCGCCGAGTCCTTGGCTTTTGAACCCCGCAACGGTGATCTGGTGCAAGTCCAGGCCCGCGTCGGTTTGTACGAACCGCGCGGTGAAATGCAATTGGTGATTGAGAGCATGCGCCCGGCCGGTACAGGTCAATTGCACGAGGCTTTTTTGAAACTCAAGGCCAGACTCGAAGCGCAAGGATTGTTTGATGCAGACCGCAAGCGGCCGATTCCTCCCAGACCGCGTTGCATCGGCGTGGTGACCTCACTGTCAGCTGCTGCATTGCATGATGTGCTGACTGCCTTGCATCGGCGCGTGCCGCACATACCGGTGCGCATTGCCCCAGCTGCGGTACAGGGTACGGATGCTCCGGCAGGATTGATCGCAGCCCTGGCAGCTGTGCAGCAACTGCCGCAGGTGGATGTTATTCTGCTGGTGCGCGGCGGCGGTTCGATGGAAGATTTATGGGCCTTCAACGATGAAGCGCTGGCCCTTGCAATTGTCAGCAGCAGGGTGCCTGTGGTGGTCGGTGTCGGTCACGAAACCGATGTCACGATTGCTGATTACTGCGCCGATTTGCGCGCCCCCACTCCCACCGCAGCCGCTGAACTCTGTGCCATCGAACAATCCGCCGATCTGGCAGACCTGGATGACTGGCAGGCCGCTTTGATGGCAAACATGCATGCTCGTATTGAACAAAGCTGGCAGCGTCTGGACAGGGCTGAGCGTCAGCTCGGCCGGCCTTCGGCCTTGCTGCACGCCCAGCAGCTTGCCTGCGGCAGTCTGGCCAGCCGTCTTGAGCGCGGCGTTTTTAACAGCCTCAAACGCAGACAGCTGGTACTGCTACCCATGGCCCTGCGGCTGCTACAGGCGGCGTCGAATCTGCCCAGACAAATGGCTCATCGCCTGGATAAATCTGCATGGCTGTTGCGATCACTGGACCCGTCACTGGTACTGAAGCGCGGCTATGCCTGGCTGCAAAACAAGCAGGGTGTTGCCTTGGTATCGGTCAAGGAATTTGATAGCGGTCAGCAAGTCATCGCCAGACTGTCCGACGGGCAGATCGGCCTTACCGTCAACACAACCGGCGACACCTGACACCCTTCCGACGCCTTGATCAGGCCGGGCCGGACTCAGGATGCCTGGGAAGCCGACCGGTTTACTTGCTTGATGTGTTGTTGAACATGATGGACTTGAGGACATAACCCTTGCGGATTTGCTTGGCGGCAAACCAACCCTGTTTCATCTCCAGCACATAGCGCACCGGCTTGTCCGAGCAATGCGAGTCCGTGGTTTGCGGTTTCATATCCGCCAGATTAACGATACTGCCGTCGTCTGCAATAAAAGCTGCGGTTAAAGGCATGAGGGTGTTTTTCATCCAGAAACATTGCACCTGCGGGTTTTCGAAAACAAACAGCATGCCTTCGTGTTGCGGCATATCAGCCCGGTTCATCAGGCCGATGGCGCGTTGTTCGGGGGTAGATGCCACCTGTGCATTGATTTTGTACATGCCGGCCTGTATCTGTAGCCGTGGCAAGCCGCTTTGCGCGGTTTGTGACCAGGCGCTCAAGGTGCAAAGCGACAGCAGCAAGGGGAAAAGGTATGGGGTCATTTTTGGGTCAGCAGCGATGGTTAGAATGAATTGACAGGCCCAGCGTGCATTTTGCATGCGGCCGGCCGTTCTTTTTTTCTGGAGATTCTCACTTGTACCAGCATATCAAGGTGCCCGCCAAGGGCGAAAAAATCACTGTCAATTCAGACATGTCGTTGACTGTTCCTGACCAGCCCGTCATTCCTTTTATCGAAGGCGATGGCACCGGCATGGACATCACCCCGGTGATGCTCAAGGTGGTCGATGCTGCTGTCGCCAAGGCTTACGGCGGCAAGCGCCAGATCCACTGGATGGAGGTGTACGCCGGTGAAAAATCCACCAAGGTTTACGGGCCCGATGTTTGGCTGCCCCAGGAAACCCTGGCTGCCCTCAAGGAATACGTTGTTTCCATCAAAGGACCCTTGACCACGCCTGTCGGCGGCGGTATCCGCTCGCTCAATGTGGCCTTGCGCCAGGAACTCGACCTGTATGTGTGTCTGCGCCCTGTGCAGTACTTCAAAGGCGTTCCATCACCTTTGAAAGAGCCTGAAAAAACCCATATGGTCATCTTCCGTGAAAACTCTGAAGATATTTATGCCGGTATTGAGTATGAGGCTGAGTCTGACAAGGCCAAAAAGCTCATCAAATTCCTGATTGACGAGATGGGCGTGACCAAGATCCGCTTCCCCAACACCTCGGGTATCGGCATCAAACCTGTGTCGCGCGAAGGCACCGAGCGCCTGGTGCGCAAAGCCATTCAATACGCCATTGATAACGACAAGCCCAGCGTCACCATCGCGCACAAGGGCAACATCATGAAATACACCGAGGGCGGTTTCCGTGATTGGGCCTATGGTCTGGCGCAAAAGGAATTCGGCGCTCAGTTGATCGACGGCGGCCCGTGGTGCAGTTTCAAAAACCCGCGCACCGGACGCGAGATCATTGTCAAGGACAGCATCGCTGATGCTTTCCTGCAACAGATTCTGTTGCGTCCCGCCGAATACAGTGTGATTGCCACCTTGAATCTGAACGGTGACTACATTTCAGACGCCCTGGCGGCGCAGGTCGGCGGCATCGGCATTGCGCCCGGCGCCAATCTGTCTGACTCGGTGGCCTGCTTCGAAGCCACCCACGGCACGGCTCCCAAATATGCAGGCAAGGATTATGTGAATCCCGGCTCAGAGATCTTGTCCGCCGAAATGATGCTACGTCACATGGGCTGGATTGAAGCAGCTGACCTGATCATTTCCTCGATGGAAAAATCTATTTTGAGCCGCCATGTCACCTATGACTTCGCCCGCCTGATGGAGGGCGCGACCCAGGTCAGCTGCTCAGGCTTCGGCCAGGTAATGATCGATCACATGTGAAACCTGCGACAAGGCTTTCAATAGCCTTGTTGCGGTATCAGATTGGCCCGGAATTGCGGGGTTATCAGGCGTGAGCCTTTGAAACCCCCTGATGCGCGAATATCTTCAGTAATGGCAGGGGTGGCAATGACTTTGATATTTTTAGCCATCCAGCCATTCAGCCACGGGGCCCTTGCATTGGCTCATAAACCACAGTGGCTCCCTGCTGCAAGGTTTTGAATCCAACCATGTCAACTTCACTGAAATGTGTAAACACATCGGAATCGAATTCGTTGGATTCGATGAAGCCGAAACCCTTATGGTTGTTAAACCATTTAACAATGCCGTATGCCATGTGACCCCCTGTGTTCTTAAGAAAGAATTTAAATTAATTAATAATAGTAATACATTTACTAATTTTCAAATCAATAATTATTAAACATAAATTATTATTAATTATAAATTTTTGCATTCAATGCAGTAATTCCTTAAGTTCCTTCAAGCAGTCGAGGCCGATAGAATCCGGACATGGCAACCCAATCACCAAAAACACCCTCTCTCACGCCGACCCGGGATTCCAGCGGGGATTCCGTGGTTTTGGAGCGTAAAACACTGAAGACTCAGCCGCCGCAGATGTACAAAGTGGTCATGCTGAACGACGATTTCACGCCCATGGAGTTCGTTGTGCGTGTATTGCAGGAGTTTTTCAGCAAAGACCGAGAAGCCGCCACCCAGATCATGCTCAAGATCCATCTCGACGGCAAAGGCGTCTGCGGCGTTTATTCCAAGGACGTTGCCGCCACCAAGGTCGATCAGGTGCAGGACGCCGCCCACCAGGCAGGCCATCCTTTGCAATGTTTGGCCGAGCCCGTTGAATAAATCACATCCGTTTCCATATACAGTTGAACCCAAGATTGCACCAAGGAAGAAATCATGATTGCCCAAGAACTTGAAGTCAGCTTGCACATGGCCTTTGTCGAAGCCAGGCAGCAGCGTCATGAATTCATTACCGTCGAGCATTTGCTGCTGGCGTTGCTGGACAACCCCAGCGCCGCCGAAGTCCTGCGCGCCTGCTCAGCCAACATTGATGATTTGCGAAAATCACTGTCCAATTTCATCAAGGACAACACGCCGCAAGTGGCAGGCACCGATGAAGTCGATACCCAGCCCACTTTGGGTTTTCAGCGCGTCATTCAGCGCGCCATCATGCATGTGCAATCTACCGGTAACGGCAAAAAAGAAGTCACCGGTGCCAATGTGCTTGTCGCCATCTTCGGAGAAAAAGATTCTCATGCCGTGTACTACCTGCACCAGCAAGGCGTGACCCGTCTGGACGTTGTCAATTACATCGCCCACGGCATCAAAAAATCCGACCCTCAGGAGCCTGCGAAAAGCAACGAAGCTAATGCACCCGAGGCCGAAGAAAACAATGACAAGTCGGAAAAAACCTCGCCGCTTGAGCAGTTCACTCAGAACCTGAATCAGATGGCCAAGGACGGCAAGATCGACCCGCTTATCGGCCGTGAGTACGAAGTCGAGCGCGTTATCCAGATCCTGTGCCGCCGCCGCAAAAACAATCCCTTGCTGGTGGGCGAAGCCGGTGTGGGCAAAACCGCCATTGCCGAAGGCTTGGCCTGGCGCATCACGCAAAAAGACGTGCCTGAGATTCTAGCCGACTCGCAGGTGTATTCACTGGACATGGGCGCATTGCTGGCAGGCACGAAATACCGCGGTGATTTCGAGCAACGCCTCAAAGGGGTGCTCAAGTCGCTCAAGGACAAACCCAATGCAGTCTTGTTCATAGACGAAATCCATACCTTGATCGGCGCCGGTGCGGCTTCCGGCGGTACCTTGGATGCGTCCAATCTGCTCAAACCCGCTTTGTCCAACGGCCAACTCAAGTGCATAGGCGCCACCACCTTCACCGAATACCGGGGCATCTTTGAAAAAGATGCAGCCTTGTCGCGCCGCTTCCAAAAAGTCGATGTGGTCGAACCCACGGTCGAGCAAACCGTAGACATTCTCAAAGGCCTGAAGTCGCGCTTCGAAGAGCACCACAGCGTCAAATACGCGGTGGCAGCCTTGCAAGCGGCGGCCGAGCTCAGTGCCAAGTACATCAACGACCGCCATCTGCCTGACAAGGCTATCGATGTGATTGACGAAGCCGGCGCAGCGCAACGTATTCTGCCGGTCTCTAAGCGCAAGAAGACCATCACCAAATCAGAGATTGAAGACATCGTTGCCAAAATCGCCCGCATTCCCCCCGCCAGTGTCTCCAATGATGACCGCGGCAAGTTACAAACCCTGGAACGCGATCTCAAAAGCGTGGTGTTCGGCCAGGACAAGGCGCTCGAAGTGTTGGCCTCATCCGTCAAGATGGCGCGCTCGGGTCTGGGCAAGGCCGATAAGCCCATCGGCGCGTTCTTGTTCAGCGGCCCTACGGGGGTGGGCAAAACCGAAGCTGCTAAGCAACTGGCCTACATTCTGGGCATCGAGTTGCTGCGCTTTGACATGTCTGAATACATGGAGCGTCACGCGGTCAGCCGCCTGATCGGCGCGCCTCCGGGCTATGTCGGTTTTGACCAGGGCGGCTTGCTGACCGAAGCTGTCACCAAAAAGCCGCATGCTGTTTTGCTGCTGGATGAAATTGAAAAAGCGCATCCGGATATTTTCAATGTGCTTTTGCAAGTCATGGACCACGGCACTTTGACCGACAACAACGGGCGCAAAGCCGACTTCCGCAACGTCATCATCATCATGACGACCAATGCCGGTGCCGAGACCATGAACAAGTCCACCATAGGCTTTACCAATGCGCGTGAGCCCGGCGATGAAATGGCGGATATCAAACGCCTGTTCAACCCCGAGTTCCGCAACCGCCTGGATGCCACGGTCAGCTTCAAACCGCTGCATGAAACCGTCATCATGCGTGTGGTCGACAAGTTCCTGCTGCAACTCGAAACCCAATTGGCAGAGAAGAAAGTCGATGTCACTTTCACCGATGAATTGCGCAAGTACCTGGCCAAGAAAGGCTTTGACCCGCTGATGGGTGCGAGGCCAATGCAACGCCTGATCCAGGACATGATCCGGCGCGCCCTGGCCGACGAGCTGCTGTTCGGGCGCTTGACCGAAGGCGGCAGGCTGACCGTTGGACTCGACGACAAGGAAGAAGTGCTGCTCGACATTCAGCCCTTGCCTAAAAAGGAAAACCGCTCTTCCAAATCCGAACCTGCGGAACCTGAAGAAGCAGAGGCAAGTTAACGTGGCAGGACACAGTAAATGGGCCAATATCCAGCATCGCAAAGGCCGGCAGGACGAGAAACGCGGCAAGGTATGGACCAGGGTTATCCGTGAAATCATGGTGACGGCACGCGCAGGCGGCGGCGATTTACAGATCAATTCCCGGCTTCGTCTGGCGGTTGAAAAAGCCAAGGCGGCCAATATGCCGGCCGACA
>SHXP01000040.1 GCA_009693225.1 Limnohabitans sp.
CCTGGCGGTCGGCACCGATTTGCTGTTTGCCGCAGTCACCAAATTCGGCGGTCTGCTGAATTTCGCGCGCCAGCGCATCATCCCCTGGCGCGTGGTTTTCAGCCTCAGCCTGGGCAGCGTGCCGGCCGCCGTCGTCACACTGGTGGTGCTGCATCATTTCGGCACGTCCAACCCCACGGTGCAACACGCCATCACATTCACACTCGGTATCGCTTTGCTGCTGACTGCTGCAGCCACGCTTTACAAAGTCGTCCGCAGCCCGTTGCGACGTCAGGACAGCGCAGAAGATGAAGAACAGGTACAGGCCGACAGAAAGATTCATCCTTGGTTACCTGTGTTGTTCGGCGCGGTCATCGGTGTGCTGGTCACGCTGACCTCAGTCGGTGCCGGTGCCATCGGCGTGACAGTGCTGATGCTGCTGTATCCGCAACTTCCCCTGCCGCGCATCGTCGCTGCTGATATTGCTTATGCCGTGCCGTTGACGCTGGTCGCAGGTCTCGGTCATGCAACCCTTGGAACGGTGGACTGGTCATTGCTCGCCATGTTGCTGTGCGGCTCTTTGCCCGGCATCTGGTTCGGCACGCATCTGGTCGCCAAAGTTCCCGAGCGTTTTATCCGCTACGCCCTGTCTATGCTGTTGGCCTGGGCCGGCACCAAATTGATTTTGATCTGACACACCATGTACCAATACACCGATTTTGACAAACGCTTTGTGCTTGAACGCGCGGCCCAATACCGCGACCAGTTAGAGCGCCATCTCAGCGGCCGCTTAAGCGACGAGGAATTCCGTCCGCTGCGTTTGCAAAACGGCTGGTATGTGCAACGCTATGCGCCCATGCTGCGCGTTGCCGTGCCCTATGGCGAACTCAACAGCGCACAACTGCGGGTGCTGGCCGTCATCGCGCGCGACTACGACACACCTGAACCCGGTTTGTTTGAACGCGCACAAACCACGCAAGACGCCATCGGCGGTATTCCGGCTCCGGCATTGACCAGAAATTACGCCCACTTCACCACCCGCCAAAACCTGCAATACAACTGGATTCCCCTGCACAAAAGCGCCGATGTGATGGACCTGCTGGCCGGCGTCAACATGCACGGCATACAAACCAGCGGTAACTGCATACGCAATATCACCAGCGACGAACGCGCCGGTGTGGCGGTGGATGAAATCGTCGACCCGCGCCCGTTTGCTGAAATACTGCGTCAGTGGAGCACGCTGCATCCCGAGTTCGCTTTCCTGCCGCGCAAATTCAAAATCGCCATCAGCGGTGCCGTGGAAGACCGCGCCGCCACAGCCTGGCACGACGTGGGTTTGCTTGTGCAACGCAACGCCGCCGGCGAGGTCGGCTTTCGCGTCATGGTCGGCGGCGGCATGGGCCGCACACCCATCACCGGCAGCGTGATTTGGGAATTCCTGCCCTGGAACCAGATACTCAACTATTTAGAAGCCGTGGTGCGTGTCTACAACCGCTGGGGTCGTCGCGACAATATTTACAAGGCGCGCATCAAAATTCTGGTGAAAGCCGAAGGCCCGCGCTACATAGAGGAAGTGCAAGCTGAGTACCAGCGCATACTCACGCAGGACGGCGCCCCGCACACCATCACCCAGGCAGAATTCGACCGGGTGAAAGCCCATTTCGCACCGCCACAGCCTGCCGCACACAGCGGTTTATCTGCTGAAGTCATCCACCAGCAATTGACACAAGCCGCAGATCAGGACAAAGACTTCGCGCGCTGGCTGCAGCAAAACGTGGCCGCCCACCGCGACCCGCATTTACGCATCGTCACACTGTCTTTCAAACGTCTCGGACAAGCGCCTGGCGACGCCACCGCCGATCAACTCGACGCCGCTGCCGAATTGGCCGACCGCTTCTCCGCCGGTGAAGCACGCGTCAGCCACGACCAGAACCTGGTCGTGCCTTGGGTGGCGGCACAAGACTTGCCCGCGCTTTACAAGCAGGCCAAAGACCTGGGTCTGGCCAAACCGAATATCCGCATGCTCACCGACATGATCGCCTGCCCCGGCGGCGACTATTGCGCTTTGGCCAATGCGCGTTCTCTGCCCGTCTCCGCCGCCATCAGCGAGCGCTACCAGGACCTGGACGAATTGTTTGACCTGGGTGAAATCGATTTGCACATCAGCGGTTGCATCAACTCCTGCGGCCACCACCACAGCGGCCATATCGGCATTCTGGGCGTCGACAAAGACGGCAAGGAGTGGTACCAGATCACGCTGGGCGGCTCTGACGGCTCCGCGCTCAGCGGCGCACCCAAAGCCGGCAAGGTGGTCGGCCCGTCGTTTTCCTCTGCTGAAGTCGTGGATGTGATCGAAGCGGTGTTGCAGGTGTATTTAGAGCAACGCCATCAAGGCGAAAGCTTTATCGACGCGGTCAACCGCATTGGCATCGAGCCCTTCAAGCTCGCCGCCAGTGCCGCCCGTCACCCTTCCGATGACGAAGCCCTGAGCACCGTCGCCTGAAAGCTGAACATGCAACTGATTTCTCACACTGACTACGCAGCCCTGTCCCGTGATCTTCTGCTGTCATTGCCCAATGACGCAGAACCTATGCAACAGCAACTGCACAACGTGCAAACCATTGAACTGCATTTCCCCAAATTCACCGACGGCCGTGCCTTCAGCCAGGCGCTGATGCTGCGCCGGCGCTGCGGCTTCAAAGGTGAGATCCGTGCCACCGGTGATGTACTGGTTGACCAGCTTAGCCAGATGCAGCGCTGCGGTTTTTCCAGCGCAGTACTGCGCGCCAACCAGGATTTCGCCAAGGGGCGACAATTGCTGTCTCATTTCTCCGCTTTTTACCAGGGTGACCTGCTCCAAGCCCACCCGTTGTTCGCACGATGAAACCCCTACCCAAAGCCACTGAAGTGCATACCAAGGCCAGTGCGACGTTTGATGTCAAACTCGCTGCCACGCAGGCGCAACTCACAGCCGCAGCCGCAGAGTCGCAACCGCTGAAACACGCCTCCAGCCTGGGTGCGGAAGATGTGGTCATCACTCACATCATCAACAGTCTGCGACTCGACATCCCTGTGTTTGTGCTGGAAACCGGTGCACTACATAGCGATACGCTGGCTTTGCTCGAGCGCCTGCAAGCGCATTCGCGCGCGCCTGTGCAGGTTTACCGCCCGCAGCACGAAGCCGTCATCGCCTTCGTGAAGCAACCCGGCCAGCAAGCCATTTACGACAGCATGGCCAACCGCAAAGCCTGTTGCGGCATACGCAAACTCGAGCCCTTGGGTCGGGCCCTCGCCGGACAACGCGCCTGGATCACCGGATTGCGCCGTGAACAATCGCAGGCGCGCGCCGAGGTGTCTGCACAAGAAGCTGATGTGACCAACGGCGTGCCCATCGTTAAACTCAACCCGCTGGTCGACTGGACCTGGGGCGACGTATGGCATTACATCGCCACGCAAAAAGTTGACTACAACCCCTTGCACGACCAGTTTTTCCCCAGCATAGGCTGCGCCCCTTGCACCCGCGCCATCAGCCTGGGTGAGGATTTCCGCGCCGGGCGCTGGTGGTGGGAAGACGAAGCCGCCAAGGAATGCGGTTTGCATGTCAAAGCCTAGTCAGTTTCAACAACTTCCAATTTCCGTTGCATGACCGGATACATTAAAAGATAAGTATTGACCATGAATGCCAGAAACAACATCGAGTTGCATACGCTGAGCAACGCACACCTGGACGCGCTGGAAGAAGAAACCATTTTCATCCTGCGCGAAGTCGCCGCGGCTTTCGAGCGCCCCACCCTGCTGTTCTCAGGCGGCAAAGACTCATTGGTGATGCTCAAATGCGCCGAAAAAGCCTTTGGTGCCGGCCGCATTCCCTACCCGCTGTTGATGATTGACACCGGCCACAACTTTCCCGAAGTGACAGATTTTCGTGACCTGCGCGCCAAGGAACTGGGCGCAGAGTTGATAGTGCGCAATGTCGAAAACTCGATGAAACGCGGCACGGTTCGCCTGGCCCGGCCCGACGAATCGCGCAATGTCCACCAATCTGTCACCTTGCTTGAAGCGATCGACGAATTCCGCTTTGATGCACTGATCGGCGGGGCGCGACGCGACGAGGAAAAAGCCCGCGCCAAAGAACGCATCTTCAGCCACCGCGACAGTTTCGGTCAGTGGCAACCCAAATCACAGCGCCCCGAGTTGTGGAACCTGTTCAATACCCGTCTGCACCCGGGCGAGCATTTCCGCGTTTTCCCGATTTCCAACTGGACCGAACTCGATGTGTGGCAATACATCGCGCGCGAAAACATTGCCTTGCCTTCGCTTTACTACTCGCACACACGTGACGTGATAGAGCGCAAGGGCTTGCTGGTGCCGGTCACCCACATGACGCCGCCGCGCGACGGCGAAACCGTGCAGCAACGCCAGGTACGTTTTCGCACGGTCGGCGACATCACCTGCACCTGCCCGGTGGAGAGCACAGCCGCCACACCCGGCGACATCGTCATCGAAACCCTGGCCGCTGATGTGAGCGAACGCGGCGCCACCCGCATGGACGACCAGACCTCGGACGCATCCATGGAAAAACGCAAAAAAGAAGGTTATTTCTGATGAATGCCAACACTGCAACGCGTCCTTCGTTGAAATTCATCACCTGCGGTTCGGTGGACGACGGCAAATCCACGCTCATCGGTCGCTTGCTGGTCGACTCCAAATCCGTGCTGCAAGACCACCTGGCAGGCGTTCAGCGCCAGGGCGAAACCGATCTGGCGCTGCTGACCGACGGCCTGTCCGCCGAACGCGAACAAGGCATCACCATTGACGTAGCTTACCGTTACTTCAGCACCGAGTCGCGCAAATTCATCATCGGCGACTCGCCCGGTCACGAGCAATACACCCGCAACATGGTCACCGGAGCTTCCAGCGCAGACGCTGCGGTGGTGCTGGTGGACGCGACCAAACTGGATTGGTCTGTCAGCGGCTTTAACCTGCTGCCGCAAACCCGCAGACACAGCCTCTTGCTCAAACTCCTGCGCGTGCCCTCCATTGTGTTTGCCATCAACAAGCTGGATGCAGTCGACGACGCTGCCACCGCTTTTGTCAATATCGCACAGGCATTGCAAACCTTTGCCGATGAAGCCGGCCTCGACATCACCGCTATCGTTCCCGTCTCGGCGCTCAAAGGCTGGAACGTCGTCAACCCGCAGCCGGATTGGTGCAACTACAGCGGGCCAAGTCTGCTGCAATTGCTCGAAAGCCTGCCGGTCACCGCGTTTGAAGAAGACGGTGATTTGGCCTTTGCCGTGCAATGGGTGGAAAAATTCCATGACAGCGCAGACACCTCCAAAGGACGTCGCGTCTACTGGGGCCGGGTCGGCACCGGCTTGGCCCGTCCCGGTGACAGCATCCGGGTGTTTCCCAGCGGCCAGACCGCTCTCATCAAAGAGGTACTCAGCAGCGTGCGTCAAGCCGGCGATATCCCTGCCGGACACAGCGCCGGCCTGGTGCTGGACCGCGAAGTCGATGTATCACGCGGCGACTGGATGCTGGCGCAAACCCATGCAGCGCAAGGGCAAAACCAGTTGACTGTGACGCTGGCCTGGCTGGACGATGAACCGCTCGTGGCAGGCCGTGTGTACTGGGCACTGCACGGACACCGCTGGGTCAAGGCCAAGGTGGTTCGCATCCTGCATCGCCTGGATGTCAACACCTTGCAGGAAATAGACGCTGCCGAGTTACCGCCCAACGCCATTGGTCATGTACAACTGAGTTTGCAGCAACCGCTGGTTACTCTGCCCTTTGCTGTTTCGCGCAGCCTGGGCTCGCTGGTGCTGGTCGATACCGCCACCCATAAAACCTCGGCGGCAGTGATGGTTCAGGACTGACTGACACATTCCCCTAAAATGTTTTGTTTCGTGGCTATCCTGCCCCATTGACCAATTGTTGATTCTCACCATGACCCACGTTGTTACCGAAGCCTGTATCCGTTGCAAATACACCGACTGCGTGGATGTTTGCCCTGTCGACTGTTTCCGCGAAGGCCCGAATTTCCTGACCATTGACCCGGACGAGTGCATTGATTGCGCGGTTTGCATCCCCGAGTGCCCGGTGAATGCCATTTACTCTGAAGAAGATGTGCCTGCCGACCAGCAACACATGGTGGCCTTGAATGTCGAATTGTCCCATATCGGCTGGCCCAGCATCACCAAGCGCAAGACACCGCTGCCTGACGCCGACGACTGGAAAGACAAGGCCGGCAAGCTGTCAGAGCTGACCCGCTGATCGACCCGGGCTCTGCCGAAGCGCCATGAGCTCAACGCCCCCGCCGATTCAAACCGATGCTATGGTGATCGGTGCCGGTCCCGTCGGCTTGTTTCAGGTATTTGAACTTGGTCTGCAAGAGATTCAATCGCATGTTGTTGACGTCCTGCCTTACACAGGCGGTCAATGCATGGCCTTGTATGCGGACAAACCCATTTACGACATTCCCGGACTGCCGCACTGCACCGGCCGTGAACTGATTGAGCGATTGCAGCAGCAGGCTGCCCCGTTCAAACCGGTGTTTCATTTGCAGCAACTCATCAGCAGCGTGCAGTTGCAGACCGACAAACGCTGGCTGCTTGGCACTTCCGGCGGCAGCGCATTTCTCGCAAAAACAGTGTTTATCGCAGCCGGTGTCGGCGCTTTCACGCCCCGCAAATTGGCCTTGCCGGCGTTAGATGTTTTCGAGGGCACACAGGTGTTTTACACCTCTGCCGCGATGCAGGATGTGCAAGGCAAGCACCTGGTGGTGACCGGCAGCGACGATCAAGCCGTTCAAACTGCACTGGACGCTCTGGCCCTGGCGCCGGCAAGCGTTACGCTGGTGCACAGGCGCAGCACCCTGGACGCCGGCGAAGATCTGCTACAGTCATTTCACAGGGCTGTGGCGGAGCAAAAAATCAGCTTCATGACCGCGCAAATCCATCAGCCGGTGATTGCTCAAAGCATATTGACAGGCTTGCAACTCAACCTGGCCGACGGCAGCAACCGGCAGATTCCTTGCGATCAACTGCAGGTCGGGCTTGGTCTGTCACCTCAACTCGGGCCGATTGCCGATTGGGGACTCAACATCTCGCGCAAACAACTCAGCGTCAACACTGAAGATTTCTGCACCAGCTCACCGGGCATATACGCGGTCGGCGACATCAATACCTACCCCGGCAAACGCAAGCTCATCGTCAGCGGTTTTCACGAAGCCACACTGGCTGCCTTTGGCGCTGCCGCCTATCTACGACCCGGCCAGAAAATACCGCTCGAATACACCACTGCCTCACCCCGCTTGCACCGGCTGCTCGGCGTCTGAGCTTGTGGCCCTGCCCCTGTCAATGCATAATTGAGTCTCTTGTCCACTGACAAGTCCGCTGGGGGTGCTGAGGTTCTTGACGAACCGAGGCTGAGAAAGTCCCTTTGAACCTGATTGAGGTAATCCTCGCGCAGGGAAGCACGGTCAGATGAAGCAAACACTTCTTTAGCAGACCTTGCCGAACTGCCATTCTTATTGGAAAACAGATGGCACACACAAACGAATCCTTAACCCCCGTCACTGCTGAGCAACGGGTTTTCGGCTGGTATGCGCACGCCTCGCTCTGGTTCAGCCTGGGCGTCGGTCTGCTGGTAATGCAAATCGGCGCCTACCTGGTACCCGCCGTGGGTACGCAAGACGCCATGCTGGCCATCGTGCTGGGCTCGGTTCTCGGTGCCGGACTGCTGGCCTGGGTCGCCAAGATCGGCTGCGACACCGGTTTATCCAGCGCAGGCCTGATGCACCAGGTGTTCGGCAGCGCGTTTGCGCGTCTGCCTGTGCTGCTCAATATCGTTCAACTGCTCGGCTGGACAATCTTCGAACTGGTGGTGATGCGAGACGGCACACTGGCCATGGTACCGGACAGTGCATGGTCTACCCCTGTGTTCACCACGCTAATGTGGGGCGGCGTGCTCACGCTGCTCATGACCAGTTCCATGCCGGGACTGGTGCGCAGCTTTGTCAGTCGCTTCGGTCTGCCGCTGGTGGTGCTGTCGCTTCTCTGGCTGAGCTGGCAGTTTCTGGGTCTGCTGCAAGCTCAGGGTCTGCAAGCTTTCTGGGACAAACCGGGCACCGGGAAAATGGGTTTTCTGTCTGCCGTGGATCTGGTGATCGCCATGCCGGTGTCCTGGCTGCCGCTGATTGCTGACTACGCCAGACACGGTAAAAACGGCCGCAGCACCCTGAGTGGCAGCTGGTTCGGCTACGCGATAGCCAACATCTGGTGTTATGCCTTGGGTGTGATGGTGGTCAGTGTCTCGGCACCCGACACCAACCTGGTCAACACTTTATTGCTTGCGCAAGGCGGCCTGTTAGCGCTGGGTTTGATTCTGCTGGACGAAATCGATAACGCCTATGGTGATGTGTACTCGGCGGCGGTGAGCAGTCACAGCATCTGGTCGGGCGTCAGTGCGCATCATTTTGGTCTAGGCATTGCGGTTCTGTGTACCGGGCTGGCTCTGGTCCTGCCCATGCACAGCCTGGAGCCGTTTCTGCTGATGCTGAGCTCGGTGTTTGTTCCGCTGTTCGGTGTGATTCTGGGCAGACTCGGGTTCGGCATAGCCGCCGGCCATACCCACAAAGTCGATATCACAGCAGCGGCTGCCTGGCTGGCCGGCGTTGCAGTGTTTCACGGCTGCGCGCAGTTTGCGCCGCAATGGGGATCAGCGCTGCCGAGTCTGCTCATCACCCTGGTCATCGGCTGGTTGACCCGCCCGGCTACGACAACGGTTTCACATGCATAACTTGCGGGGCAAAGCCGTGGTTCAACGGGCCGTGACCTTTACCGGTTTTCACAGCAGCTCCGAGGGCAATGGCTTGCCGGATGAAAGCGCGGGCCTGTTCCACCGCTGTGTGCAAGTCCAGACCCAGCGCCAGATGGGCTGCGATGGCAGAGGACAAACTGCAACCGGTGCCGTGCACGTTGCGGCTGTGAATGCGTACAGCCTCAAAAACCGCCGCATCACGGCCCTGCGTTTGCAACACATCGCACAGCACATCACCTGGCAGATGCCCGCCTTTGAGCAGCACGGCTTTGGCACCCATGTCCAGCAATGCCAGTGCAGCCGGCTGCAATTCATCCGCGCGGTTCAAGTGTTTTTGCAACAGCAGCGAGGCCTCATCCAGGTTAGGCGTGACCAGCTGCACGCGGGGAAACAATTCACTCACCAGCAGGTTCACGGTTTCTTCGGCAATCAAGCGATCGCCGCTGGTCGCCACCATCACCGGGTCCAGCACCACTTGTTTCAATCGGTAATGGTCTATGGCCCAGGCCACCACCTCGACCACGTCGGGCGAATGCAGCATGCCGATCTTGACCGCATCCACCCCGATATCGTCGAGCACCGATTGCAATTGCGTTTTCAAAAATGCCGCAGGCACGCCATGGATCGCCTGCACGCCTATGGTGTTTTGCGCCGTCAAGGCGGTGACGGCCGTCATACCGTAGCAGCCCAGGGCAGTGAAAGTTTTCAAGTCGGCTTGAATGCCGGCGGCGCCGCCGCTGTCAGAGCCGGCAATGCTGAGTACACGGGCATATTGCCCGCTGAAATTGATGTGTTGCATGGCCTGCATTATCAACAAAGCCGCTTAGTCTTTCTTGACTGCACAGGACAAATCGGTGGCTGAAACAATGAACTGCGTGGTGCTGGGTGCAGGTTTGATGGGCCGCCTGCTGGCCCATGCACTGGCCGCGGCCGGACACCGGGTCAGCGTGCACGAAGCCGCAGGCGAAGACGGTACGGGTGCAGCCGCCCGCGTGGCAGCTTCGATGCTGGCGCCGCTGGCTGAATCGGCGATCACCGAATGGCCGGTGGTCGATATGGGGCATTACAGCTTGCAGCAGTGGCCGGATTTGATTGCGCAATTACCGGGGCCAGTGTTTTTTCAGCAGCTGGGCACCGTACTGCTGTGGCATCGGCAGGATGCCCTGCAAGCGCGCCTGCTGGTGGATAAATTGCACATCAACAGCCGGCTGCTGCCGCCGGATTGCAAACCGCAAGTGCTGGATGCAGACTTATTGCAAGCCCTGGAACCTGAACTCTCGAACAAATTTCAACAAGGCCTGTGGCTGCCCAGTGAGGGGCAGCTGGACAACCGTCAATTGCTGGCTGCACTTTTGAACGCCATGCAAGCGCTACATATTGATATCCATTGGCACAGCGCAAAATCGCTGGAAGACCTGACTGCTTTGCACCGCTATGGCGCAGACTGGGTATTCGACTGCCGGGGCACAGGTGCAGCAAACGAGTGGCCGGGCTTGCGCGGCGTGCGTGGTGAAGTGATACGCCTGCACGCACCGCAAGTGCATATCACCCGGCCGGTGCGCCTGATGCACCCTCGATACCCGCTATACATAGCGCCCAAGCAGGAGCATGTGTTTGTCATCGGTGCCACCGAGATTGAAAGCGATGACACCTCACCGGCCAGCGTGCGCTCGACGCTGGAGTTGCTGAGCGCCGCTTACAGCCTGCACAGCGGTTTTGCCGAAGCGCGCATCCTGGAAATCAACACGCAACTGCGCCCGGCCCTGCAACATAACCTGCCCGGCATTCGCCGCATTGATCAGCGGTGCCTGCAAATCAACGGCTTGTACCGCCATGGTTTTCTGATTGCCCCGGCCATGCTGCACGCCGTGCTCGGTCTGGTACAAGGCGATACTTCTCTGGCTGAACGTTTCCAGCTGCTGACGGATGACTGACATGGCTGAACAACATATTCAAGTATGGGTGAACCAGATCAGCATGGAATTGAACACGCCGGCCTGTCTGTCTGACGCCATCGCTGCCGCCGGTGTCAAACCGCCGTTTGCCGCCGCGGTGAACATGCAGTTTGTGCCGAAAAAAAACTACGCCGGCCACCCTTTGCAAGCCGGTGACAGGATTGAATTGATCGTGCCAGTCACAGGAGGATGAATTGAACACGTACACCGACCCGCTGATTTTGTACGGCGAAACATTTCACAGTCGCTTGCTTCTGGGCACGTCGCGCTACCCTTCGCCGCAGGTGCTGGCTGATGCGGTTCAACTGGCCCGTCCCGCTATGTTGACGGCATCATTGCGCCGCCAGACCGCGCACGTCGACACCTCGCCTGCATTCTGGAACCTGTTGCGCGACATGCAAGTCCCCGTGCTGCCCAATACCGCCGGTTGTCACAGCATTCAGGAGGTCATCACCACCGCGGAAATGGCGCGCGAGTTGTTTGAAACCGATTGGTTGAAACTCGAATTGATCGGCGACGACTACAGCCTGCAACCGGATACGCTCAATCTGCCCTCGGCTGCGCAGCAACTCATTAAAGCCGGTTTCAAAGTGCTGCCCTATTGCACCGAGGATCTGGTGCTGTGCCAGAAACTGGTCGATGTCGGCTGCCAGGCGGTCATGCCCTGGGCGGCACCGATTGGAACCGGCAAAGGACCTGTCAACCCGTATGCCATGCGCTTGTTGCGCGAGCGTCTGGATGTACCCTTGATCGTTGATGCGGGACTGGGTTTGCCGTCCCATGCCTGCCAGGTCATGGAATGGGGCTTTGACGCAGTGTTGCTGAACACGGCTGTGGCGCTGGCGCACCAGCCGGTCAGCATGGCGCATGCATTTGCGCAAGCCGTACAGGCGGGCCGGCAAGCCTATCTGGCGGGCGCCATGCCGGCGCAGGAATCAGCCCAAGCCAGCACGCCGCTGATTGGCACGCCGTTCTGGCATCAGGCATGAAAGACAAGCACATGGATACACAAGCTGTTGCCACAGACATTACCAGCATACACAGCCATCTGCTGGCTGGTGAAACATCTTCAGTTGAAATGCTCATGCCTGAAATCCCCGCAGATTCATCGCCGGCGTTTTCTGCGGCCTGGCTGGGCGCGCGCCTGCTGGGTTTTGTGCCGCATGACGCGCAATGCATTGCCAGCGCCTGGCAATCACAGTCAATACGACTGGGCGTGTTTGATGCCGCCTGCTGGCCGTGCGAGCCGCAGGACTTTGGCATGACTGGCGCTGATGCTTTCACAGCGTTTCCCACCTGCCCTCAGTCGCTAGGCCTGTATGCAGTATTGCCTGACGCCGGTTGGGTGGCGCGCATGGTCGAGCTCAAAGTACCCACGGTGCAACTGCGGTTCAAATCTGACGACAACATGGCCATCGGGCATCAGGTTGAAGCTGCGGTCAAGGCGGTTGCCGGCAGCGACACCCTGTTATTTATCAATGACCACTGGCAACACGCCATAGACGCCGGGGCTTATGGTGTTCACCTGGGTCAGGAAGACATGGTTGATGCTCCGCTGGATGCGATCAAATCAGCCGGCTTGCGATTGGGCTTGAGTTCGCACGGCTACGCGGAGATTCTCAAAGCCTATGCTGTCCATCCGAGCTATCTGGCGCTGGGGGCGGTATTCCCGACAACCCTCAAGCGCATGGCTACTGCACCTCAGGGCCTGGGTCGACTTGGTATGTATGCCCGGTTGATGCAGGGGCAGTCGCTGGTTGCCATCGGCGGCATAGATTTACAGCAATTACCTGCCGTCCTGCGAACCGGCGTCGGTTCGGCGGCTTTTGTCAGAGCCGTCACAGCTGCGGACAATGTGCCGCAAGCCATAGAAAAGTTACGCCAATATATGCAATGAGCAGGCAGGCTTTGACAAAGCATAATCTATCACGCTGCATTTGCTAAGGATTCTCTGCAAAAGTCACTGCATAAGTCAACCACAGGCCGCTGAGTCGTTTGGTGGTACGGCTGGTATCGATGTCATTTACGCAGGCGGTGGAGACGACACGATCAATGGTCAGGCTGGGGATGATGCGCTGTATGGCGAGGCTGGGAATGACACGATAGACGGGGGCGCTGGGGCGGATACGC
>SHXP01000041.1 GCA_009693225.1 Limnohabitans sp.
CAGTGTTGCGCTCTCAGGCGGCAAAAGCCGAGCTACTGCCCGGTCCTTAAATGATTGTCCGTAACGTGCCACTGATTTCCTTCATCGCCGCCCCCAGGGTTCTTGGTTCTAAGGAGGCGACAACTATTGTGACGCGGGGGGCCTGCCCCAGCCAAATACCGTCACGGGATTTGGCCTTTTTATTAAAAAGCAACACAATGATTGCTGAAGCTTATTCACCGGCAAACCGGCTGTTGCCTGATTCCATTCAAATTTGAACTTGATCCAGTTCAAGCAAAAACCCCTGCCGTCTCCTGCATCTGCGCCGACACCTGACCCAGGTGGTGCAAGCTGTCGCCGAAAGTCATTTCCATTTGCGTCAATCGTTTGAAGCAGTGGCTGACGATGTATTCATCGGTCACACCAATACCGCCGTGCAATTGCACCGCTTCCTGGCCGACATGGCGGGTGGATTTGCCCATTTGCAGTTTGGCGCGCGACATGGCCAGGCTGCGCTCGTCTGCTGCTGCGTTTAGCTTCAGCGTGGCGTAATAACTCATGGAGCGGCCCAACTCTAGCTGCATTTTCATGTCCGCAGCACGGTGTTGCAGCGCCTGAAACGCAGCGATGGGCACGCCGAACTGCTTGCGGGTGTTCATGTACTCCACCGTGACAGCCAGGGTTTTTTCCATCAACCCTACCGCCTCGGCGCACAGTGCGGCAATACCCACATCGACACCGAGTTGCAAAGCGGCCAAACCCTGCAATGACAGCAACTCAGCAGGCGCGTTATTCAGCAGCAATTCGCACATGCGGCTGCCGTCTTGAGCAAGGTAGCTTCGGCGGGTATCGGTTGCATCACTGCGCGAGACCAGAAACATGGCGAGCTGCCCCTGATACATGGCCGGCACCAGAAACGCATGGGCGTGGTCACCGGCGGCGACCAGACTCTTGTGGCCGCTGACATACCAGACGCCGTTGCTTTCGCTGGCGTTGGTGCGGCAGTGTTCCAAGTGGTAGCGCAGGCTGCGCTCCTGCTGCGCCAGCACCACCAGGGCTTCACCGGCGGCGATGCGCGGCAGCCAGGCTTGCTTCAAATCCTCCGGGGCAAAGCCTTGCAATACCGCAGCGCTGATCCAGGCATGCGCCAGCGGTTCGAGCAGCATGCCGCGCCCCAGCTCTTCCATCACCACCATGCCTTCCACCGGTCCCATGGCCATGCCGCCGTAAGCGTCCTGCACATACAAACCGATCAGGCCCAGCTCTGCCAATGCCTGGTACACAGACGCAGAAAACCCGCCATCAGCAACGATGCGGCGGCGCTCGTCAAAGCTATAGGCCTTGTCCACCCATTTGCGAACCGCGTCGCGCAATTGCTCTTGTTCGTCAGAAAAATCGAAGTCCATGTCAATCCTTGTGTATCTGTTCAGCCGAGCACGGTTTTGGCGACGATATTGCGTTGCACCTCATTGGAGCCACCGTAAATCGTGGTTTTGCGCATATTGAAATAGGTCGAGGCCAGCGGTGCGCAATGGGCCGCGCCCACATGGTCGCCCTGCCAGCCCGCTTCCATGGCTTCGAAAATGAACGGCAGACTGAACGGGCCGGCAGCGAGCATCATCAACTCGCTGTAACGCTGCTGTATCTCCGAGCCGCGAATCTTCAGTAAGCCTGCAATGTCCAGCGATTGCTTGCCGGATTTCTCGGCACTCAGCACGCGCAAGACCATCATCTCTAAAGCGATAACGTCAACCTCGAGTTTGGCGATGTCATCGCGGAACCGCATGTCGTCGTACACGCCTTCGGCCTTGGCGATGCGCTTTAAGCGCTCGAGTTCGCGCTTGGCGCGGTTCACGTCTGCGATGTTGGTGCGCTCGTGCGCCAGCAGGTATTTGGCGTAATCCCAACCCTTGTTTTCCTGGCCGATCAGGTTCTCGACCGGCACTTCCACATTGTCAAACCAGACTTCGTTGACCTCGCACTCGCCGTCGAGCAGCTTGATGGGCCGCACGCTGACGCCGGGAGACTTCATATCGATCAGCAAAAAAGAAATCCCGGTTTGCGGCTTGCCCTCGTTGCTGGTGCGCACCAGGCAAAAAATCCATTCGCCGAACTGGCCCAGCGTGGTCCAGGTTTTTTGGCCGTTGACGATGTACTTGTCGCCGACGCGCTCAGCCCGCGTTTTCAACGAAGCCAGGTCCGAGCCGGAACCGGGCTCGCTGTAGCCCTGGCTCCACCAGACTTTGCCGCTGGCAATGCCGGGTAAAAAGCGTTGCTGCTGCTCGGCGTTGCCGAAGGCCATGATCACGGGTGCGACCATCACCGGACCGAAGGGGATGACGCGCGGCGCGCCGACCAAGGCGCATTCTTCTTCGAACAAATGCTTTTGCACCGCGTTCCAGCCGGGACCGCCGAACTCCACGGGCCAGCCGTAACCCAGCCAACCTTTGGCGCCCAGAATTTGCCCCCAGGACTGCATATCGTCACGTGTGAGACGCTGCGCGTTGAGCACTTTGCGGGAAATGGCCACGGGCAAATGGGCTTTCACCCAGGTGCGAACCTCCTCGCGAAATACCTGTTCTTCAGGCGTGAATGCCAGATCCATATGAATTCACCGTGGGCGCTGTGGCAGCCTTGTTCGACCGGAAACGTATTTTAGCACGACCGTACGATTTTACCTCAAAGCAGGGAACAAGCTGCCGCAGTCGTCATAATGACCTGCATGAAAAACATCGTGGTACTAATATCCGGCGGCGGCTCCAACATGCTGGCGATCGCCCGCGCCGCTGTTCGCCGCCAATGGGCAGAAAAGTTAAACGCGCGGATTGCCGCCGTCATCAGTAACCGCCCGGATGCACGCGGCTTGCAACTTTCCGCAGATTTGGGATTGAACACGCAAGTGGTGGACCACACCGCTTTTGCCGACAGGGCCGACCCGCGCACCGCGTTTGACGATGTCTTGCGCCAGACCATAGACGCACACGAACCCGCGCTCCTGGTGCTGGCCGGTTTCATGCACATACTCACGCCGGGCTTTGTGGTGCATTACGAAGGGCGCATGTTGAACATCCACCCTTCGCTGTTGCCCGCCTTTACGGGCCTGCATACGCACCGGCGCGCCATCGACGCAGGCTGCCACTTTGCCGGCGCCACGGTGCACCAGATGACCACCGAGTTGGACCACGGCCCGATACTGGCGCAAGCGGTGGTGCCGGTTTTGCCGGATGACACCGCAGACGCCTTGGCGGCGCGCGTGCTGACGCAGGAACATCTGATCTACCCTCAGGCGATTGAGACGTTTTTAAAGTCCTTGCCCTGAAACACTGACAGCCATATTTAAATTCACACGTATGCACTCAAGCTTTTTCCTGATCCGAGCCGATACCATGTCTGACACCGACCTGCCCGCCCTACCGTCACTGCCCGCCGGGCGCTACCGGCATTACAAACAACTGGACTACGAGGTGTTAGGCGTGGTGCGCCACAGTGAAACGCTGGAACCGCTGGTGTTGTACAGAGCGCTGTACGGCGAACAAGGTCTGTGGGTCAGGCCGTTTGCCATGTTCACCGAAGACATGGTGGTGGACGGGGTGAAACGCAAGAGGTTTGAAAAAATCTAAGCCGCCAGCCTCGAATTGCGCGGCACATGCGCCATCAAAAACTCCATTTGGTCGGCCAGGATGCGGCGGTTACGCAAAATAAAGTCTTCCCACAGCGTCGGCGTGTAAGGCGCATACAGCAAAGGCATGCGCGCCTGCTCGGGCGTGCGGTTGGCTTTGCGGTGATTGCAGGTTTTGCAGGCGGTGACCACGTTCATCCAGGTGTCCTGACCGTGCTGGCCGAAAGGGATGATGTGTTCGCGGGTCAGGTCGGTTTCGTGGAAATCGCCGCCGCAGTAAGCGCATAGGTTGCGGTCGCGGGCGAACAGTTTGGTGTTGGTCAAGCCCGGTTTTAAATCGAAAGGATTGATGTGCGGCACTCCCTTGGTGCCGATGATGCTGTTGATGATGATTTTTGACTGTATGCGGGTGACGGCGTTGTAGCCGCCACGGTAGACCGCGACTTCGGCACCGGCTTCCCATCGCACCTCGTCCGCCGCGTAATGCGTGACGGCTTGTTCGAGCGAAATCCAGGATTGCGGCAACCCTTGGGCAGACAACTTCAAGACCTTCAACATTCACCTCCAGTGAGATAAGCGAGCACTGACGACAATCACTGACAATATAACCTGTTTCCAAGACGTCTCCTTGACACGACAACCGCCCATATGCAAATTTTTAGAGGCATTCACCACACTGGGCTGGCCCCGGCCTGCGCGCTGACCATCGGCAATTTCGATGGTGTTCACCGTGGTCACCAGGCCATGCTGGCTTTGCTGCACAACGAAGCGCGTCAGCGCTGCGTGCCTTCTTGCGTCATGACCTTTGAGCCGCACCCGCGCGATTTCTTTGCTGCCTTGTTGAAAAAACCGGACATGGCACCGCCGCGAATTGCCGGTTTGCGCGACAAGCTGGCCGAACTGAAAGCCTGCGGCATTGCCGAATGCGTGGTGCTACCGTTCAACCGGACGCTGGCAGCATTGAGCCCGGACGATTTTGTGCAACAGATGCTGGTGCAAGGCCTGGGCGTGCGCTATGTGCTGGTGGGCGACGATTTCTGCTACGGGGCCAAACGCGCCGGCGACTACGCTTCCCTGTCGCGCAGCGGCCGCGCGCTGGGCTTTGAAGTCGCGCGCATGAACAGCTATGAAATCTCGGTGCCGCCCTCGGCTGACAAACCGGGCGTGACCGGCGTGCGTGTCTCCAGTTCTGCGGTGCGCCGGGCGCTAGCCGACGGCGATATGCGTCAGGCCACGCTGCTGTTGGGCCGGCCTTATTCGCTCAGCGGCCATGTGGTGCACGGGCGCAAACTCGGGCGCAAACTCCATTGCCCCACTTTGAACCTGCGCTTCGCCCACCCCGAACCGGCAGCCAGCGGTATTTTTGTGGTGCAGGTCCGTGGTTTGAGCGACAAGCCGCTGCCGGGCGTGGCGAATTTCGGCGTGCGCCCTTCGCTGAACGCCGACGATGTGAACGGCGGACGAGTGCTGCTGGAAACCCATTGCCTGGAGTGGCCGGCCTCATTGGGTGCCGAGGGGGGCTACGGTAAACTCATATGCGTGGAACTGCTGCATAAATTACACGACGAATTGAAATACGACTGCCTGGACGCCTTGAACCGGGGCATACAGCGCGATTGCGACGACGCACGCGCCTGGCTGGCCGTCCGAATTTGACAGAGGGCCTGCATGACGCACCTTGCCCCGCGTCTCCTGTATCCACTGAGCGCTGCACCTGATGACGCAGTGACAGACCCAGATCCAATCGCATACCTTGACCCTGAATTGACATGACCGAACCGAACACAACCGATTACCGCGCCACGCTGAACCTGCCTGACACACCGTTTCCCATGCGCGGCGACCTGCCCAAGCGCGAACCCGCCTGGGCCAAAAGCTGGACCGAGCAAGGCCTGTACAAACAATTGCGCGTGGCGCGCCACGGACAGCCTTTGTTTGTGTTGCACGACGGCCCGCCGTATGCCAACGGCAAACTGCACATCGGCCACGCGCTGAACAAAGTATTGAAAGACATGATCGTCAAAAGCCGCCAACTCGCCGGCTTTGACGCGCAATACATCCCCGGCTGGGACTGCCACGGGCTGCCGATTGAAAACGCCATCGAAAAACTGCACGGCCGTAAGCTGTCCCGCGACGACATGCAGGCCAAAAGCCGCGCCTTTGCCGCCGAGCAAATCGATCAGCAACGCGAAGACTTCAAACGCTTAGGGGTGCTGGGCGACTGGGAACGCCCTTACCGCACCATGGACTTCAGCAACGAGGCCGGTGAAATCCGTGCCTTCAAACGCGTGGTCGAGCGCGGCTTTGTCTACCGGGGTTTGAAGCCTGTGTATTGGTGTTTCGATTGCGGTTCATCCCTGGCCGAATTTGAAATTGAATATGCCGACAAAAAAAGCGACGCGCTGGACGTGGCGTTTTTGTGCGCCCAACCGGACAAACTGGCCAAGGCTTTCCGCCTGGCCAAGCTGGACAAAGACGCGTTTGCCGTCATCTGGACCACCACCGCCTGGACCATCCCGGCCAACCAGGCGCTGAACCTCAACCCCGAATTGACTTATGCCCTGGTCGACACCGAGCGCGGGTATTTTTTGTGCGCCGAATCGCTGGTGGAGACATGTCTGGAGCGCTGGCAAGTCAGCGGCAAGGCGGTCGCGACCTGCAAAGGTCAGTCGCTGGGTCTGATCAATTTTCACCATCCCTTGTCGCTGGTCGATGCCGCTTACCAGCGCACCGCCCCGGTGTATCTGGCCGACTACGCCACCGCCGATGACGGCACCGGTATCGTCCACTCCTCGCCGGCCTACGGCGTGGAAGATTTCAACTCCTGCGTGGCCCACGGTCTGAAATACGACGACATCCTCAACCCGGTGCAGGGCAACGGCGCATATGCCGCCGACTTCGCCTTGTTCGGCGGCCAGCACATCTGGAAGGCTGTTACCAACATTCTGGAGACCTTGAAAAACGCAGGGCGCTTGATGGCCACCCACGGCATCACGCACAGCTACCCGCATTGCTGGCGGCATAAAACCCCGGTCATTTACCGCGCTGCGGCGCAATGGTTTGTGCGCATGGACGAAGGCGCGGGCGTGTTCACCAAAGACAAAGCGCCCAAAACGCTGCGTCAACTGGCGCTGGACGCGATCGAGCAAACCCGCTTCTACCCGGAAAACGGCAAAACCCGTTTGAGCGACATGATTGCCAACCGCCCCGACTGGTGCATCTCGCGCCAGCGCAGCTGGGGTGTGCCGGTGCCGTTTTTGCTGCACAAAGACAGCGGCGAATTGCACCCGGACACCATGGAGATTCTGGACATCGCCGCCGCCATGGTGGAGCAAGGCGGCATCGAAGCCTGGAGCCGCGCCGCTGTCAACGACATACAGCAATTGCTGACAGCCATCGGCAAAGGCCACCCCGCCAGCCCGGACGACTACAGCAAGAGCACCGACATTCTGGAGGTCTGGTTCGACTCGGGCTCGACGTTTGAACATGTGCTGCGCGGCAGCCACAAGGACGCTTACGACCGACCGCCGTTTCACCAAACCGGCCCCGAGGCCGATCTGTACCTCGAAGGCCACGACCAGCACAGAGGCTGGTTCCACAGCTCGCTGCTGCTCGGTTGCGCGCTGTACGACCGTGCGCCCTATCGCGGCCTGTTGACCCACGGTTTTGCCACCGACGGCCAGGGCCGCAAGATGAGCAAATCGCTGGGCAATACCGTGGTGCCGCAGGAAGTCACCGACAAGCTGGGCGCGGAAATCGTGCGCCTGTGGGTGGCGTCCACCGACTACTCGGGTGATCTGAACATCGACGACAAAATCCTGGCGCGTGTGGTCGACACCTACCGCCGGGTACGCAACACGCTGAAATTTCTGCTGGCCAACACCAGCGACTTTGACATCGCCAAAGACGCGGTGCCGCTGGCGCTGATGTTGGAGGTCGACCGCTATGCGCTGAGCCGCGCTGCTCAACTGCAAGCCGATATCGCCGGCCATTACAACCCGCAGACCCGGGTGTTCGAAGGCGGCCATTTCGGGCGCTGCGAGTTCCACCCGGTGGTCTCCAAGCTGCAAATCTACTGCTCGGAAGACCTGGGCGCGTTTTACCTGGATGTGTTGAAGGACAGGCTCTACACCACGGCCGCAGGTTCGCACGCGCGACGCAGCGCACAAACCGCGCTGTGGAACATCACCCAGGCCATGCTACGCTGGATGGCGCCGTTCCTGAGCTTCACCGCCGAAGAGGCATGGGCCGTGCTGGGCCTGGGCAACACCATTTTCAAAGACACCTATGTCCAATTGCCTGAGCCGCAAGCGATGCTGATCGACAAATGGTCACGTATCCGCGAAATCCGCGAAGCGCTGAACAAGGAAATTGAAGTGGTCCGCAGCCAGGGACTGATCCGCTCGCCGCTGCAAGCCGAAGCCACGCTGAGCTTGAATGCCGGCAACCTGGCCTTGCTGCACAGCCTGGACGGCGATGCAAAATTTGTGTTCATCGTGTCTGTGCTGCGACTCCAGGCAGGCGACACCTTGGCCATTGAGGTGACGCCATCCGCGCACAGCAAATGCGAACGCTGCTGGCATTACAGCGCGGATGTCGGCAGCATTGCCGCGCACCCGACGCTGTGCGGGCGTTGCGACAGCAATCTGCACGGCAGCGGTGAGCAGCGTGCGTTTGCCTAATATCGCTTGTCTTACACACCTCTTTCAACCAACCTCTACTGTGAACAGCTGACCATGGCCAGATACGCGCAACGCTCCTTGTTTGTATGGCTGGGTATAGCCCTGGTGGTCCTGCTGGCAGATCAATTCACCAAGGTCTTGATACTCGGCAGTTTTCAGCTCGGCGACAGCCAGCCGGTGACTTCTTTTTCCAACCTGGTGAGGGTGCACAACAGCGGCGCGGCGTTTTCATTTTTATCGTCGGCCTCGGGCTGGCAGCGCTGGCTGTTCACCGGCATCGGTCTGGGCGCAGCGGGCTTCATCGTCTGGCTGTTGCGCAGCCACGCCAGCCAGACGCTGTTTTGTTTTGCGCTGGCGCTGGTGCTCGGCGGTGCGCTGGGCAATGTGATCGACCGCGTGCTGTGGGGCTACGTCATCGACTTTTTAGACTTTCACTGGGACTGGCTGACGCTGTTATTTTACCAGGGCCATTTCCCGGCATTCAACGTGGCTGACAGCGCCATCAGCACCGGCACGGTTTGTTTGATCATCGATAAATTGCTGCGCGTGCGGCGTGCCGCTTGAGCAAGCCGTTTTACTCAGGCGCTCTTGGCCTGCCGGGCGATACTGCCTCAGCGGCTTAGTCCACGCAGTATCAATACAGAGAACCCGTTTTCAGGGGCGTGACTTTGTAAACGCTGAAATTTTCCAGAGGCGCACGGCCTGCAGCCAGTTCGATTTGACGCGGCAAAGTGCCGGTCTTGTGGTCTACCCAGTCGCCCGACAGCACGGGTGACATCGCGCTGGTTCGCTCTGCCAGTGTGCCGGCATCCGCTGTGCGGGCCAGCAAAAAATAGCTGGCACCCGGCGGGGGGAGGTCAAGGGGTTTGTCGATGCGCAGCACCGGCGCGGTTTGACGGTACAGACCGAGTTCATAGGCGACCGGCGGATCGAGCCGGTAGACCACCACCGGCACACCCGGCTCGCTGGCCAGGGACGGCACGACGTTATAGGGAATGCTGTAGCGCGTGTGCGCGATCAGCGTCATGCCTTCGAGCACCAGGTACAACAGATTGACCGCCATCACCGGGTAGACCAGCACGCTCAACCCATGCCACTGGTTTTTTTGCACCCGGGCGTAAATCAACCAGGCCAGCAGGCCAATGCCTGTCAGCAGCAGCAAAGCCGTGTGACCGATCTTGACACTCAGCCAGAGGGCCAGCGTCAAAGTCAGCAAACCCATGCCGAGTTGCGCCCTGCGCACACCCGCCGAACCGGCGCCAGCGCAAGCAGACAGCAGCACAGGCGCGCACAGTATTGCCGCAAACGGGTAGACGATGACGGTGTAGTAATCCAGTTGAAAACTGGTCAGACTGAACATCACAAAACTGACGAAAAAAATGCCCAGCAGAAACACCTGTTGTGCCCGTTGTGTGTCCTCCAAGCCACCTTGGCTGCGCAACGCCCGCCAGCAGGCCGGCACAAACACCGCCACCCAGGGCAGAAACGCCCATAAAAAAACCAACACAAAAAACAGTGTGTTGCCGTCTTTGTTGGTGATCGGTCCGACATTGAAAAACCGGCCGAACTGGCTGTCCCACAGAAAAAAGCGGATGCCGGATACACCGGTTTGATCGAAAACGGTTTTTTCCGGGTGCAAGTCAAACTGCCGGTACAAGGCCAGCACCTCGGGCAGCACACACAGCACAGTCAGCAGCAAAGCAGCCAGCCATTTCCAGCGAAACAGTTCGATCCAGCGGCGCTGGTAAATCCACATACACAGCAGGCCGCTGCTGATGGTGATCAAGGTGAACACGCCCTTGGTCATGACCGAGATGCCGCTGAACAATGCACCGAGCAACAGGTATTTCCACCGAGCGTGCGCGTCATAACGCAGCCAGTAATAACACGCCGCCGTGATGCCGGCGGTCAGAAATGCCTCGGCTTTCAAGGCGGTGGTGGTGTACATCAGATGATAGGCCGAGACATACACAAGCAAAGCGATCAAGGCGGTGTCGCGCCCCTGGAAAAGTCGCGCGATGCGGTAGGTGTAATAACCGCCGACCAAATGGCACAGATAACCCGGCAACATGTAGGCAAACACGCTGACACCCAGCAGCTTGAACGACAACGCGCCCAGCCAGAACGGAAAATGCGGTTTATCCAGCCAGCCGCGGTCATCCAGGATCAAATCGTTCCAGTTGCCGGTGTTGACCATGTGTTGCGACAAGGCGGCATACAACACCGAGTCGCCTTCGTTCAGTATGGGGGTGAACAAGGGAACGGCATTGACCAGCAAAGTCAGCAACACCCAGGCCAGCACATGCGGACGCAATGATGCATCGATGAACCTGCTTTTACTGTGATCCACAAATAAGCCTATTTAACGGACATGAAAAAAGCCGCCGGCTTTCACCGGCGGCCGGTCTGCAAAACTCTTACACAGTCAACAAAGTACTGCCGGTGGTTTTGCGCGCTTCCAGGTCGCGGTGTGCCTGCGCGGCCTCCGCCAGCGGGTAACGCTGCTCGATATGAATCTTCACCTTGCCGCTGCCGACCACGTCAAACAGGTCTTCGGCCATTTGCTGGTTGGTTTCGCGCGTGGCGATGTGGGTGAACAAGGTCTGGCGGGTCACATAAATCGAACCTTTGGCGCCCAGAATGCCGGGGGCAAACGGCTCCACCGGACCCGAGGCATTGCCGAAACTGGCCATCAAACCGAAGGGTGACAGGCAATTGAGCGATTTGTCCCAGGTGTCTTTGCCGACCGAGTCGTACACCACTTTGACGCCTTTGCCGTTGGTGATGTCTTTGACGCGCTCTTCAAAGTCTTCCTTGTTGTAATTGATGAAATGGGCTGCGCCGTTGGCTTTGGCGAGCGCGCATTTTTCATCGCTGCCGGCTGTACCTATCAGTTGCAAACCCAAGGCCTTGGCCCACTGGCAGGCTATCAAACCGACGCCGCCGGCAGCGGCATGAAACAGAATCAAATCCCCTGATAGCAACCCGGCCTGAGGCAGGGTGCGCTTGAGCAGATACTGCACCGTCATGCCCTTGAGCATCATGCCGGCAGCGGTTTCAAACGGGATGTTGTCGGGCAGTTTGCAGACGTTTTTGGCCGGCATCACGCGCGCTTCGCAATAGCTTCCGGGCGGCGCGCTGGCGTAAGCGGCGCGGTCACCGGCTTTCAAATGGGTGACGCCTTCGCCGATGGCTTCAATCACGCCAGCACCTTCCATGCCCAGGCCGTGCGGCAAGGGCAGCGGGTACAGACCGGTGCGGTGGTATACATCGATGTAGTTCAAGCCGACGGCCTTGTGTGCGATACGCACCTCGCCCGGGCCGGGCGCGCCGACGCTGACATCGGCCAATTGCAGTACGTCGGGACCACCGGTTTGTTTGAATTGAATGGCTTTGCTCATGCCTTGCTCCTGTCTTGGTTGTGTGGAATCCGCCGGTCGTTTGCCGGACAGCCAGCACTGATTGTCCACGCAACTGGGTTAGAGTCAGAAGTTATGCCTGACACCCCCTCCTCCCCCGCCAAACCGTCTCTTGACCTGGCCACCGCCGGTCTGCTGTTATTGCCGCCCCTGGTCTGGGCCGGCAACACAGTGCTCGGTCGTGTCGTCGCTGACATGGTGCCGCCGATCACGCTGAATTTTTTCCGCTGGCTGACTGCTTTTGTGCTGCTGCTGCCCTGGTCCTACCCGGTGCTCAAGCCCTCGAGCCCGATGTGGGCGCACTGGCGTCGCTATGGGCTGATGAGCCTGCTGGGCGTGGGTTGTTACAACAGTTTTCAATACCTGGCATTGCATACCTCGACGCCGATCAACGTCACCCTGGTGGGCGCCAGCGTACCAGTGTTCATGCTGGTGATGGGTGCGGTGTTTTACAAGCAAAGCGTAACGGTCCGGCAAGTGCTGGGGGCAGCCATGTCGATTGCCGGTGTGCTGTGTGTGCTGGGCCGGGGCGACTGGGAGAGCTTGCAAAAAGTCCAACTCGTGATAGGTGACGTTTACATACTGATTGCGGTGGTCTGCTGGGCCTGGTACAGCTGGCTGGTGGCGCAACCGGTGGACCCGCCGGAAATACGCGGCAACTGGATCTATTTTTTGACGGCACAAATGTTTTTCGGCCTGCTTTGGAGCAGCGCATTCACAGCAGCAGAGTGGCAGTTCAGCGACAATCCTCATATCGTCTGGGGCTGGACACTGGCCGCCAGCGTGATCTATGTGGCGCTGGGCCCGGCCTTGCTGGCGTACCGCAGCTGGGGCCTGGGCATTCAGCGCGTAGGGCCGACCATCGCCGGGTTTTTTGCTAATCTCACCCCGCTGTTTGCCGCGCTGCTGTCTACGGTGACATTGGGGGATGCACCGCATGCCTACCACGCCGTGGCATTTGTCCTGATCGTCGGCGGCATCGTGGTTTCGTCCCGCAAAAGCTGATCAGTGTTGGTAATTGTTTATCCCTTTTCAGTAGTGTCCGGTTTAAATGTTAGTCAAAGGCATGCAAGCCAATAACGACGAGGGTTTCAAGGGCTTCATGGGTGTCCACGATTTGAATTTCAATTTGCACATTTGCGATGCTCTAGGGTTTGAACAGCCTGGGGTGACGCATG
>SHXP01000042.1 GCA_009693225.1 Limnohabitans sp.
CGCAACTCATCACGCTGTTTGCACTGAGCAATTTGTGGATGGTGAGGAAACGAATCCTGGTCGCCAATGGGTGAGTGCGCACTAAACAGGGCAAAAGCCCTCAGTGAGGGAAGAAATCGCTTCAAAATGCTCAAAAAGAGAGGGATTTTGCGATTGGATCATGGCAAATCTCACATGGTGAAGATTTGTTGCACAAGATCTTTTTTAAACTGAGTTTTTCAGACCATCCTTAGCACAGGTGACAAGCCGTCAATGAATAATACGTTTCAGCTGTTATATTGCACTGCAACAAACACATAGTGAGGTCTCAGCCATGCTTTACCAATTCTATGAAGCCCAACGGGCGTTGATGGAACCCTTCGCGGAATTTGCCCTTGCTTCCTCCAAGATGCTGGCCAACCCGGTTTCCCCGTTCGCGCAAAACCCCATGGTGCAGCGCATTTCCGCCTCTTACGACCTGATGTACCGCCTGGGCAAGGACTATTTCAAACCGGCCTTCGGCACCCACTCGGTACATATCCACGGCTCGGATGTCGCGGTGCAGGAACACATAGAAATCATCAAACCGTTTTGCGATCTGCTGCGCTTTAAGCGCTTCAGCGACAAGGTAGAAACGCTGCAAAGCCTTCACGATATGCCGGCCGTGCTGGTGGTCGCTCCTTTGTCCGGCCACTACGCCACGCTGCTGCGCGACACGGTGCGTCAACTGCTCAAGGACCACAAGGTGTACATCACCGACTGGAAAAACGCCCGCCTGGTGCCTTTGAGCGAGGGTGAGTTTCACCTGGACGACTATATCAACTACGTGCAGGAGTTCATCCGCCACATACAGTCCACCCAAGGCCATTGCCACGTTATCAGCGTATGCCAGCCGACCGTGCCGGTGCTCGCCGCCGTGTCGCTGATGGCCAGCCGGGGTGAAACCCTGCCTTTGAGCATGACCATGATGGGCGGCCCTATCGACGCGACCAAATCGCCGACAGCAGTCAACAACCTGGCCATGAACAAAAGCTACCACTGGTTCGAGAACAACGTCATCTACCGCGTACCGGCCAACTTCCCAGGCGCGGGCCGTCGTGTCTACCCGGGCTTTTTGCAGCACTCCGGTTTTGTGGCCATGAACCCGGACCGGCACATGAAAAGTCATTACGACTATTTCAAAGACCTGATCAAGGGCGACGATGCCAGCACCGAACAGCACCGCCAGTTCTATGACGAATACAACGCCGTGCTCGACATGGACGCGGACTATTACCTGGAAACGATTGCCACTGTGTTCCAGGAATTCAAACTGGTGCGCGGCACCTGGGACGTGCGCTCAGAGACCGGCGACATCGAGCGCGTGCGCCCGCAGGACATCACCGGCTGCGGCTTGTTGACCGTGGAAGGCGAACTTGACGACATCTCCGGCTCGGGGCAGACCAAGGCAGCCTTGAAGCTGTGCTCAGGCATCCCCGCTGATGACAAACACCATTACGAGGTCAAAGGCGCCGGGCATTACGGCATTTTCAGCGGCCGCCGCTGGCGCGATCTGGTCTACCCGCAGATCGTATCTTTTATACAGACGCATCACCCCAAGGCTAAAAAAGCAGCGGCGAAAAAACCCGCTGTCAAAGCCACCGCTAAAACCCCTGTTAAAACCAAACCCGCAGCTGCCGGCGGCCGGCGCCGCGCGACTGCCTGAATGCAGTGAGTCTGGCCTTGCGCATTCTGGAGGTTTTGCCGCAGACGCAGTGCACGCGTTGCGGCTACCCCGATTGCGCTGCCTATGCGCAAGCCATCGCCGGCGCACAAGCCGCCATCAACCAATGCCCGCCCGGCGGCGACCAAGGCATACGCCGCTTGTCTGCGGTCACCGGACTATCGTATCTGCCGCTCAACCCGGACAACGGCATCGAAGCGCCCCTCAGCGTGGTCTGGATCGACGAGAACTGGTGCATAGGTTGCACTTTATGTATTGACGCCTGCCCGGTGGACGCCATCATCGGCACACACAAACGCATGCACACGGTCATCGAGTCTGAATGCACAGGCTGCGAGCTGTGCCTGCCGGTGTGCCCAGTCGATTGCATCCTGCTGGAGAACGTCAGTGGTGAAGCCACCGGCTGGGACGCCTGGCCGGCCTCAGCGGCAGACCGGGCACGCACGCGTTATGCCGCCAGACAAGTGCGTTTGGCAGCACCGCCGGCTGCGCCTGCGGCCTTGCCTCAGACACCCAAACAAAGCCGGGTTCAAGCCGCGCTGGCACGCGCAAAAGCGCAAACAGGCCATTCAGAAGACTGAACACTTCAGCACCGGCTCACAGGCCTTGGCTGAAGCTATAAAAACGAAGGCTTCGCAGAACCTGTGATTCAATCCTGCCGGTCAATGGCTATTGGCTGCCAGCGCCGCAAACGCCTTGACCACCTCGGGCGGTGCCTGCACCAGTTCGATCAGCACGCCCTCACCGCTGAGCGGGAATTCTTCATTGCCCTTGGGGTGTACAAAGCAAATGTCGAAACCGGCGGCGCCTGTGCGTATACCGCCCGGAGCGAATCGCAAGCCCCGGGCGCTAAGCCATTGCACCGCCTCGGGCAATTTATCTATCCACAAACCGATGTGGTTCAAGGGCGTGGTGTGCACCGCCGGTTTTTTTTCGAGGTCCAGCGGTTGCATCAAATCGACTTCGACCTTGAACGAGCCGCTGCCGATGGCGCAAATGTCTTCATCGACGTTTTCACGCTCGGAAGTGAATTGGCCGGTGATTTGCAAGCCGAACAAATCGACCCAGAGTTGTCGCAAGGCCTTTTTGTCGGTCGCACCGATGGCGACCTGCTGAATACCCAGCACCTGAAACGGTCTGCTCATGCGAACTCCACAATCACCTGGTCAACCGTCAGCGATTCGCCTTTGGTGGCCATCACACTTTTGACCACGCCGTCCTGGGTGGCGAACAAGACATTTTCCATTTTCATGGCTTCAATCACCGCCACGCGCTCACCGGCTTGCACTTTTTGACCGACGGTGACGGCCACATCGACCAGCAGACCCGGCATGGGCGACAGCACAAAGCGGCTGAGGTCGGGCGGCGCCTTCAAAGGCATCTGGCGGTACAAGGCTGCCATGCGCGGCGACACCACCAGGGCATCAATGCGGCGTCCGTGGTGCTGCACCTGCAAGACCAGCGGGTTTTTGGCTGAGCCGCGCTCTACCTGGGCAGTGAAGGGCTGGCCGTTGACTGTGCCGTCGATGGCAATGTCATTCAGTCGCGAGGTGCTGTGTATCGCGTAGTTCTTGCCGTTGACTTTGATGACGGCGGTTCCTCTACCGCCGGCATCGTCGACTTCCACTTCGGTGTGCTGGTGATCGCCCCTGGCGTCGAGCGTGATGACCGCGTAGGCCTGTCCGACCTTGACGTCGTAACCGGGTAACTGACCGCTGAGCGTGGCTGCGCGCTCGCGCGATTTGCGGCGCACAAATGCGGCGAGCGCCACCAGGAAATCATGGTCGGCATGCGGCACGTCTTCGGCGTGAAAACCCTTGCCGAAATGCTCGGCGATAAAGCCGGTGTTGAAATTGCCGCTGACAAAATCTGGGTGCGCCAGCAGCGCCGCCTGGAACGGGATGTTCGAGCTGATCCCTCTGATGACAAAGCCGTTTAAGGCTTCGCGCATTTTCTGAATAGCATCGTTGCGGTCCAGCCCGTGAACGATCAGCTTGGCGATCATCGAGTCGTAATGCATGGAGATTTCGCCGCCCTCTTGCACGCCGGTATCGACACGCACACCCAGCAGTTTGGATGTATCAGCCTGCACCATGGTTTGTTCAGGCGGTTGGAAGCGGATCAAACGGCCGGTAGACGGCAGGAAATTGCGGAACGGGTCTTCGGCGTTGATACGGCACTCGATGGCCCAGCCGTTGCGCTGTATATCGGCTTGCGCGAACGGCAGTTTTTCGCCGGCAGCGACACGGATCATCCACTCGACCAGATCGAGCCCGGTGATGCACTCGGTCACCGGATGCTCCACCTGCAAGCGCGTGTTCATCTCAAGAAAATAAAAACTCTGGTCTTTGCCGACAACAAACTCGACCGTACCGGCACTCTGGTAGTTCACCGCCTTGGCCAGTGCCACGGCTTGCGCACCCATGGCCGCGCGCGTCTCATCGCTGATGAAAGGCGAAGGCGCTTCTTCAATCACTTTCTGGTGACGGCGCTGGATCGAGCATTCACGTTCGTTCAAAAACACCACGTTGCCGTGCGCGTCGCCGAGCAACTGAATTTCAATGTGGCGCGGCTCTTCGACAAATTTTTCGATGAAGACACGGTCGTCACCGAAACTGTTGCGCGCTTCGTTGCGGCAGGAGGTGAAACCTTCGTGGGCTTCCTTGTCGTTATAGGCCACACGCAAGCCTTTACCGCCGCCGCCGGCAGACGCCTTGATCATCACCGGATAACAGATACCCTTGGCGATCTCAACCGCTTTCTCGGGCGTTTCTATGGCTTCGTTCACACCGGGGATGGTGTTGACCTTGGCAAGAGCAGCCAGTTTTTTGGACGCGATCTTGTCGCCCATGGCCGCAATGGCTGCGTGCTTGGGACCGATGAAGGTGATGCCCTGCTCTTCGCACAAGCGGGCGAATTCTTCGTTCTCGCTCAAAAAACCGTAGCCCGGGTGTATTGCCTGGGCGCCGGTTTGCTTGGCCGCGGCAATGATTTTGGCGGCGACCAGATAACTTTCGCGGCTGGCCGCCGGGCCGATATGAACCGCTTCGTCAGCCAGCGCCACAAAGCGCGCATTGCGGTCAGCTTCGGAGTAAATGGCCACAGTGGCAATGCCCATGCGGCGGGCGGTAGCGATGACGCGGCACGCGATCTCTCCGCGATTAGCTATTAGTATTTTGTCAAACATGGTTTTCTCCATCACACTCACAGCGGAATATTGCCGTGCTTGCGCCACGGGTTCTCAACTTTTTTGTCTTTCAGCATGACCAGCGAGCGGCAAATGCGTTTGCGGGTTTCGCTGGGCAATATGACGTCATCGATAAAGCCGCGGGCACCTGCCACAAACGGATTGGTAAAGCGGGCTTTGTATTCAGCTTCCTTGGCGGCGAGTTTTTCCGGGTCGCCCTTGTCTTCGCGGAAGATGATTTCCACCGCACCTTTGGCACCCATGACCGCAATTTCCGCGTGCGGCCAGGCGAAATTGACGTCGCCGCGTAAATGCTTGGAGGCCATCACGTCATAAGCGCCGCCATAGGCCTTGCGCGTGATGACGGTGATTTTCGGCACCGTGCATTCGGCGTAGGCGTAAAGCAGTTTGGCACCGTGTTTGATTATGCCGCCGAACTCCTGCGAGGTTCCCGGCATGAAGCCCGGTACATCGACAAAGGTGATCACGGGGATATTGAAGGCATCGCAGAAGCGCACAAAACGACCGGCCTTGATAGAGCTCTTGATATCCAGACAACCGGCAAGCACCAGCGGCTGGTTGGCGACGATGCCCACGGTTTGACCGGCCATGCGGGCAAAACCTATGAGTATGTTTTTGGCGTACTCGGGTTGCAGTTCAAAGAAGTCGCCGTCGTCGACGGTTTTGAGGATCAACTCCTTCATGTCGTAAGGCATGTTCGGGTTGTCCGGCACCAGCGTGTCAAGACTCAGGTCCATGCGCTCGGTCGGGTCACCGCTGGGGCGCACCGGCGGTTTTTCGCGGTTGTTAAGCGGCAGGTAGTTGTACAAACGGCGCAGCATCAGCAAGGCTTCCACATCATTGTTGAAAGCAAGATCGGCGACGCCGCTTTTGGTGGTGTGGGTGACGGTGCCGCCGAGTTCCTCGGCAGACACCTCTTCGTGCGTGACGGTTTTCACCACATCCGGACCGGTGACGAACATGTACGAGCTGTCCTTCACCATGAAGATGAAATCGGTCAGCGCCGGCGAATACACCGCACCGCCGGCCGACGGGCCCATGATCATGCTGATTTGCGGCACCACACCGCTGGCCAGCACATTACGTTGAAATACCTCGGCATACCCGCCAAGTGATGCCACGCCTTCTTGAATACGCGCGCCGCCCGAATCGTTCAAGCCGATGACCGGGGCACCGACCTTCATGGCCTGGTCCATGATCTTGCAAATTTTTTCCGCATGGGTTTCAGACAAGGCACCGCCGTATACGGTGAAATCCTGGCTGTAGACAAAGACCAGACGGCCGTTGATCATGCCGTAGCCGGTGACGACACCGTCGCCGGGAATCTTGCTGTCTTGCATGCCGAAGTCGGTACAGCGGTGTTCGACGAACATGTCCCATTCTTCAAACGTGCCTTCATCCAGCAGCACTTCAAGGCGTTCACGTGCGGTCAGCTTGCCTTTGCTGTGCTGGGCGGCGATGCGCTTCTCGCCGCCGCCCAGGCGCGCAGCGGCTCTTTTTTCTTCCAGCTGGTGAATGTTTTTCTGCATATAAGATCCTCTTTGGTTTTCTTTTCAGCTTCCGGCGACAGGGCGGGATGCCAAAGCCATCAATTGGCGCGCTGCTGTGGAGGCAGCAATGCGGCCTGATAGTACTTCCTGTTGCATGTGCGACAGTGCAGCGGCCACATCCGGGTGCTGTGTGAAAGCGTCTTTCAATCCTGACTGTATGCGTTCGTTCATCCAGGTCAAGGCCTGGGTCTGACGGCGTTGCGGCCATTGTCCGCCATCGGTTTGCAATTGCTTAAAACGCATGACTTTGTCCCACAATCCGTTCAAACCTGAGCCGTTAAGCGCACTCAGTCGCATGACCTCAGCCTGCCACACGACGGCTTCGTCTGAGGGGTGATGGCCCAGCAAATGCAAGGCATTCTGGATGAAAGACTGCGCGCGCGAAGCAGCATCATCGTCGATATCGGATTTGTTGATCAGAATCAGATCAGCCAGTTCCATCACGCCTTTTTTGATCGCCTGCAAATCGTCTCCGGCATTGGGCAGTTGCATCAAGACAAACATGTCTGTCATGCCGGCGACAGCAGTTTCGCTTTGACCCACGCCCACAGTTTCAACAATGACAATGTCGTAACCGGCAGCCTCGCAGACCAGCATGCATTCGCGGGTTTTTTCTGCAACGCCGCCCAGGGTGCCGCTGCTCGGGCTCGGGCGTATGAAAGCCGAGGCGTGTACCGAGAGGTGTTCCATGCGGGTTTTGTCGCCCAGAATGGAACCGCCGGACACACTGGATGAGGGGTCGATGGCCAGCACCGCAACTTTGTGGCCCTTGTCTATCAGCCACAGCCCCAGGGTTTCAATCAAGGTGCTTTTGCCTACGCCGGGCACGCCGCTCAAGCCTATGCGCAAACTGCGGCCGGTGTGCGGCAGCAGTTGCGTCAGCAAGTTGTCCGCTTGCACACGGTGGTCCGCCCGGGTCGATTCCAGCAGCGTGATGGCCTTGGCCATGGCGCGGCGCTGGTTGCTTAAACTGCCGTTCAACAGGTCTTGTATCAAGGAGTCCGGGCTCATTTGACACTGGCTGGATTCACCCAGTTCTCTAATTTCAAACCCTCAATCCGCCCAAACTCGCGGGTGTTGTTGGTCACGCACACCGCATCCAGGGCCAAGGCATGGCAAGCGCTGAGCAAGTCTAATTCACCAACCATGTGACCTGATTGACGCAGTGCATGCTTGTGCCGGGCGAAGTGCCACATGGCGTCTTGCGTCCACGGCAGCACACGCATTTCACTCAAGAATAACTCCAGCACCTTGCGGTTGCGGTCTTTGTGCGCGCTCTTTTCAACGCCGTAGGCCAACCCGGCCACCACGATGGAAGACAGCGCCACACGGTCCGCACCCAGTTCGTTCAAGCGCGACAGCACATCGGGCACACCACGCTGAATGTAGATCACCGTGTTGTAGTCAAGCAGGTAAAGAGAAGACATCAGTCAAGGCTTTCGATATCGTCCACCTGCAAGGTGTGATCACGCTCTATTTCCTCGGGCATACCCTGCCAGCCACTCAGAATGGACTGCAAACGCTTGCCCCAATCATTGGATTCGCCCTGTTTGGGACGAAGAATCACGGTGTTGCCCACCTTTTCAATGAACACCTCAGCTGTGTCAAACCGGTAGGCTTTGGGCAGGCGCACCGCTTGGCTGCGGCCTGTGATGAAGATTTTGGCGGTGTCGGCGTGTTGAGTCATGGCGCGCCCCCAGTGATAGATATTAAATGATACCTATTCAATAGGATTGATACAAGCGTCAAGCCAAAGACTTGTTGATCTGCTCCAGCACGTCTCTGGCGCTCACAGGAATCGGCGTGCCGGGGCCGTAAATGCCTTTGACGCCTGACTGGTACAGGAAATCGTAGTCCTGGCGGGGAATGACGCCGCCGACAAACACAATGATGTCGTCAGCGCCTTGTTTTTTCAGTTCGGCAATGATGGCCGGCACCAGTGTTTTGTGGCCGGCTGCCAGCGTGGACACGCCGACGGCGTGCACATCGTTTTCAATCGCCTGCCTGGCGCATTCCTCGGGGGTTTGAAACAGCGGGCCGATGTCCACGTCAAAGCCCAGGTCGGCAAACGCCGTGGCCACCACTTTGGCGCCCCGGTCATGGCCGTCCTGACCGAGCTTGGAAATCATGACGCGCGGGCGGCGTCCCTGCTTTTGCGCAAAGGCAGCAATATCGGCTTTCAAGGCATCCCAATACGCCATGGTGTCTCCTTCGTGCTCGCCCGCATCGTAAGCGGCTGCGTAAACGCCGCTGATTTTCTGCGTGTCGGCACGGTGTCTGCCGAACACTTTCTCCAGCGCATCGCTGACCTCGCCCACGGTTGCGCGCAAACGTACAGCTTTGATCGACAAGTCCAACAGATTGCCACTGCCGTCCTTGGCAGCCTGAGTCAAAGCGTCTAATGCCTTGACCACAGCGGCGTTGTCGCGTACCTCCTTGATACGGTGCAATCTTTCGATTTGCGAATCGCGCACCTTGACGTTGTCGATGTCGCGCACATCGACCGCGTCCAGGGTTTTCAACGTGTATTTATTGACGCCGACGATCACGTCCTGCCCGGAATCGATGCGCGCCTGTTTGTCAGCGGCAGCCGCTTCAATTTTCAGCTTGGCCCAGCCCGAACCCACCGCCTTGGTCATGCCGCCCATGGCGTTGACTTCCTCGATGATTTTCCAGGCCTCATCAGCCATGTCTTGGGTGAGTTTTTCCATCATGTAACTGCCGGCCCAGGGATCGATCACATTGGTGATGTGCGTTTCTTCCTGGATGATGAGTTGCGTGTTGCGGGCAATGCGTGCGGAAAACTCGGTGGGCAGCGCAATCGCTTCATCAAAACTGTTGGTGTGCAGGCTTTGGGTGCCGCCGAACACCGCAGCCATGGCTTCGATGGTGGTACGCACGATATTGTTGTACGGGTCCTGTTCAGTCAGGGACCAGCCCGAGGTCTGGCAATGCGTGCGCAACATCAGGCTCTTGGGGGTTTTCGCGCCCACTTCCTGCATGATGCGGCACCACAGCAATCGCGCTGCACGCATCTTGGCGATTTCCAGATAGAAATTCATGCCTATGGCCCAGAAGAACGACAAACGCGGTGCGAACGCGTCCACGTCCAGCCCTTGCTTCATGGCGGTGCGGACATATTCCTGGCCGTCGGCCAGTGTCAATGCGAGTTCGAGCGCCTGATTGGCACCGGCTTCCTGCATGTGGTAGCCGCTGATGCTGATCGAGTTGAACTTGGGCATGTGCGAGGCGGTGTAGGCAATGATGTCGCCGACGATGCGCATGCTGGGTTCGGGCGGATAGATATAGGTGTTGCGCACCATGAATTCTTTGAGGATGTCGTTTTGTATGGTGCCGCTGAGTTGGTCCTGCGACACGCCCTGCTCTTCGGCCGCCACCACATAACCGGCGAGCACCGGCAGCACAGCGCCGTTCATGGTCATGGACACAGACACCTTGTCCAGCGGAATCCGGTCAAACAAAATCTTCATATCCTCGATAGAGTCGATGGCCACACCGGCCTTGCCGACGTCGCCGGTCACACGCGGGTGGTTGGAGTCATAACCCCGGTGCGTGGCCAGATCAAACGCCACCGACACACCCTGACCGCCGGCCTCGAGGGCTTTGCGGTAAAAAGCATTGGATTCTTCGGCGGTGGAAAAACCCGCGTACTGGCGGATGGTCCACGGGCGCGCCGCGTACATGCTGGCCTGCGGTCCGCGTAAAAAAGGCGCAAAGCCCGGCAAGGTGTCGGTATAGGGCAAGAATGCAGTGTCCTGCGCCGTGTACAAAGGTTTGACGGTGATGCCGTCGGGTGTCACCCAGTTGAGCTTGTTCAGGTCGGCGCCGGGGGTGGACTTGGCCGCTGCTTTTTCCCAATCCGTGATGCTGTGTTTGGCGAAAGTGAATTTGTCTTGACTCATGGTTGTTTAAAGTTTGACGCAATCTGCAAAGTAATGGGTAACGCCGAGTTCGTCCTTTTCTTCGACAAGGCCGTGTATATCGGTTTCAAAACCGGGGCACTTCAGGTTGAACTCACGCGCGAATTTCAAATAGTCGATGATTTTCTTATTGAACACTTCACCTGGAATCAGCAAAGGAATACCCGGCGGGTAAGGCGTGACCAGGCTGGTGGTGATGCGCCCGAGCAAATCATCAATAGGTACGCGCTCGGTGTTGCGGTGCGCGATTTGCGCGTAAGCATCGCTGGGCTTCATGGCGGGTTTTAAATCGCTGAGGTACATCTCGGTGGTCAAACGCGCAATATCGTGTTTGGCATGCAGCGTGTGAATATGGTTGCACAGGTCACGCAAACCCATGCGCTCGTACTTGGGGTGCTTTTGACAGAACTCGGGGAGAATGCGCCATATCGGTTGATTGCGGTCGTAATCGTCCTTGAACTGCTGCAACGCCGTCAGCAAGGAATTCCAACGGCCTTTGGTGATACCGATGGTGAACATGATGAAGAAACTGTAGAGACCGGTTTTCTCGACAATCACCCCGTGCTCGGCCAGAAACTTGGTGACGATGCTGGCTGGAATACCGGCGTCGTCAAACTTGCCGTCCAGGCGCAATCCCGGCGTGACGATGGTGGCCTTGATCGGGTCCAGCATATTGAAACCATCGGCTAGGTTGCCGAAACCGTGCCAGTTGGGCGCATCGGTTTTTTTCACACGGCCTTTTTTCTCCGCCTTGATCACCCAGTCGTCAGCGCGACCGACACCGTCTTCCACCAGGTTGTCCGGGCCCCACACCTTGAACCACCAGTCCTTGCCGTATTCGGCATCGACTTTGCGCATGGCGCGCCGGAAATCCAGCGCCTCGGCGATGCTTTCCTCCACCAGGGCCGTACCGCCGGGCGGCTCCATCATGGCGGCGGCCACGTCGCAACTGGCGATGATGCTGTATTGCGGGCTGGTACTGGTGTGCATCAAATACGCTTCGTTGAACAAATGCCGGTCCAGCTTGTTTTCCTGCGAGTCCTGCACCAGCACATGGCTGGCCTGACTGATACCGGCCAGCAATTTGTGCACGGATTGCGTCGAATACACCATGGCTTCTTTGGGGCGAATGCGTTTTTTGCCCATGGCGTGAAAGGTGCCGTAAAAAGGATGGAAGGCGGCGTGCGGCAGCCAGGCTTCGTCGAAATGAATATTGGGTATGTAGCCGTCAAGCATTTGCTTGATGGATTCTGTGTTGTACAAAACACCGTCATAGGTTGACTGCGTCAAGGTCATGACCTTGGGTTGAATGGCTTTAACATCCCTGCCTGTGAGCAGAGGATTGGACTTGATCTTGGCCCTGATAGCCTCGGGTTCAAATTCGCTTTTGGGGATGGGACCGATGATGCCGAAATGGTTGCGTGTGGGTTTGAGAAACACCGGGATCGCACCGGTCATGATGATGGCGTGCAACACAGACTTGTGGCAGTTGCGGTCGACCACCACCACATCGCCCGGAGCGACGGTGTGGTGCCAGACGATTTTGTTGGAGGTGCTGGTGCCGTTGGTGACAAAGAAACAATGGTCGGCATTGAAAATACGCGCGGCATTGCGCTCGCTCTCGCCGATAGCGCCGTCATGGTCAAGCAACTGGCCGAGTTCCTCTACCGCATTGCATACGTCTGCACGCAACATGTTTTCACCGAAGAACTGGTGAAACATCTGACCGACCGGGCTTTTCAAAAAAGCCACGCCGCCCGAATGCCCCGGGCAGTGCCATGAATACGAGCCGTCCTCGGCGTAATCAAGCAATGCCTTGAAGAAAGGCGGCTGCACACCTTCCAGATAACTTTTGGCTTCGTGGATGATGTGTCGCGCCACAAACTCCGGCGTGTCCTCGAACATGTGAATAAACCCGTGCAATTCACGCAGAATGACGTTGGGCAGATGGCGGGAGGTTTTGGTTTCGCCGTAGACATAAATGGGCACATCGGCGTTTTTTCGGCGCACTTCATCGATGAAGCTGCGCAGGTTCAGCACAGCCGGATCCAGATCCGGGCCGGGCGTGAACTCCTCGTCATCGATAGAGAGAATAAAGGCACTGGCACGTGATTGCTGTTGCGCGAACTGGCTCAGGTCCCCGTAACTGGTGACGCCCATGACCTCGTATCCCTCGCCCTCGATGGCCTGTGCCAGAGCCCGGATGCCCAGACCCGATGTATTCTCGGAACGGAAATCTTCATCAATGATGACGATGGGAAAACGAAATTTCATCTACAACTCCAATCAGCTTGCCGGTCGGCCTGACAATAAACCATAAAGTGTACCCGCCGACCCAACTGCTACAATGTAA
>SHXP01000043.1 GCA_009693225.1 Limnohabitans sp.
CGCCACGAATTTTTCAAACAGCGGACGTTCCACATACACACGCTCAGTGCCCAGGCAAACCTGACCGCAATTGGCAAACACCGAACGAATGGTGCCTTCAAGGGCGACATCAAAATCACAATCAGCAAATACGATAGCTGCGTTTTTACCGCCCATTTCCAGACTTACCGGTCGGGCGCCCTTTGCTGCTGCGCGCATGATGACTTCCCCGGTACGGGTTTCACCAGTGAACGTGATGGCATTCACCTTGGAATGGCGGGTTAAATACTCACCAGCTGATTCAGGTCCGAAGCCATTGACCACGTTGTAGACGCCGCGAGGGATGTCGGCTTCATTCATCACCTCGCCTAGCAAAACAGCCGTTTGCGGCGTTTCTTCGGAGGGTTTGACAACAACGGTATTGCCGCAAGCAAGCGCCGGTCCTACTTTCCATGTCATCAGCAGCAAGGGCAGATTCCAGGGACAGATCACACCTACCACACCGACAGGACTGCGATAGCCGTAATTGATCGCTGATTTTCCGTCGGGGGTGGTCATTTCAAAAAATTCGGTGGGAACGTTTTGCACCACATCAGCAAAGATTTTGAAATTGGCTGCACCGCGCGGTATATCCAGATGGCTAGCCAGGCTGTAAGGCTTGCCTGTGTCTGCACACTCAGCCGCAACGAATTCATCAAATCGTCGATTGATGCCGTCCACGAGTGCATACAGGCGTTCCACCCGTTCATGCACACTCATACGTCCCCAGGGGCCTTGCAATGCCGCCTGCGCAGCCAGAACAGCCTTGTCAACGTCGGCCATACTTGCCTCATGCACATGTGCAATCACTTCACCAGTCACCGGTGAATGCTTCTCAAAAGTTTTGGTACTCGGGTGGTACTCGCCATTGATGAAATTCAAAATTTGTTTCATGTCAACAATTCATTGTTATTTATTATTTATGATCGCTTCTGCGCCGACCCGGGCAATGATCTCGTCCTGCTCCTCACTGCCGCCGGATACTCCGATGCCTCCTATGCGTGCCCCTTCGTGCTGCAATGGCAAACCGCCGCTGAATCCGACAAAACGGTCACGCGCAACCAGACCATTGCGCGCAGCAGGAGAATGGTTTTTCAGGATATCCGTCCATTGGCCCGTAGGGACACCAAAACTGACGGCCGTATATGCCTTGTCCAAGGCAATATCTATCGAATGCAAGGGTGCATTGTTCATTCTCAAAAAACCCACCATGACACCACTGGCGTCAACCAGAGCAATATTGACTGCCACCTCCAATTGCTGAGCCTTGTCAGCGGCAGCAGACAGTGCAAGCTGTACCGACTCCCAATGGATATTGAGCATGGAAACGCAAACAGTGGATGTTGTCATGATGGTTCGCTTTGCAGAGTTTCTTGTGTCAGGTGTAGACCTCGGTGAATGAAGGAACAGCATCCCCGGTGTGATAGAAAATGCCGGTCCACAGCTTGTCTTCTGTCCAGGTGGTCACCGGGCGATCAGGTTGCGCCAGATAGCCCAGTCCGGCAAATGTTTCATTGCGGTTACCGCTTGGATCAAAGAAATAAATGGTTTCACCCCGAGTGATGCCGTGGCGGGTAGGCGTCACATCGATCTTGGTCTTGGTCTTGGCCATTACATCTGCCGCTTTCAACACATCGTGCCAGGAATCCAGGAAGAACGACGCATGGTGGAAGCCATTGCGCGCACCACCCACAAAAGCAATATCGTGCGGCGTATTGGTGCGTGTCAGCCAGGTAGCGGCCTGAATGGCGCCGTTGGGGCCCACCACCACTTGTTCAACCAGATAAAAATCTAGGCATTCACATACAAAGCGGGTGTTTTCAGCCACGCGGTTCACTCCTGTTTCAGGATTGAGTTCGCACATCAGCAGGACATGGTCTAACCAATGGGCTCCGGCACCATGGACGTTGTCCGGCCAGGGATCGGGGTTGGTGGTACCAACTTCAGTACCTACGTATTCCTTCATCGCATACAAGCGCATTTCGTGTCCGCTTGGCATAAGAAATTGCAACATGCGTCCGGTAGACGGCAGACTGTCCTCAGCCAGCATCACGGTTTTGATACCGTAGGCCTGGATACGGGCTTGCAGGGCATCGAGGTCTTCATCCCTGCGCACCTTGTAGGCGACATGGTCCATACCCGCCTGATCAGAGGGCTGCAGAATGACTGAGTACTTGTCCCATTCGTCCCAGCATTTCAAATACACATTTCCGTGTTTGTCCTCCATGGTTTTGGTCATGCCGACCACTTTTTCGTAGTGCTTCACGGCTGCCTCCATGTCCATCACTTTCAGGGCTACGTGCCCAATACGCATCACACTCATGTCAGTCTCCTGGTATTGTTAGCTCAAGTTAAAATAGGGTTTGATTGCCCAAACCCGCGCGAAAACGGTTTTTCAAATTTGCCGACCACTTCAAGCCTGACCACGCAACCCGGGGCAACGCGGCAGGCCAGTGTGTAACCCATGTCCTGTTCTTCCTGAGTGACATGGGCACGGCTGACGGGTCCGAGCAAGGTAGTAGTACCTTCAAGAATGCGTACCTTGCAGACCCCGCAGCCGCCATTGACACATCCCACCGGAATGCCCTTGCGTCCAAGACGCAGCATCCCTTTGAGCAGGCTTTCATCCAACGCACACGGATAGCTTTCATTGGTTTGTGCAATATGCACCTGGACTTTGGGGTGTGAGTCAAACATGGGGGTCTTTAAACGCGTTTGAACAAAGGGCTGCGTACCTGCTCGGTATCAGCGGCTGACAAAAACTTCTCGGTGTAAATATCTCGCTCGTACAAACGGCCTTGCATCAGAACGCTGATGCAGGCATCGATCATGGCGGGAGGACCGCACAAATAAGCCTTGCGACCGGAAAAATCATCCTTGCAATGCGCTTTGGCCACTTCGTGCACAAAGCCTTTGGCAATGCCTGTGCCGCCGGCACTGTCAGACAAAGCAGGAACGTAGGTAAACAAAGGGTGTCTGGCGGCCAGGGCTTTGAATTCTTCGTCGTAATACAACTCATCCGGCTTACGCTGACCGTATATCAAGGTAACGGCCTGGGTATTGCCGTTCTCAAACAAATCAAGAATCATCGAACGAGGGCTCGACAGGCCTGAACCGCCGGCCATGAACAGCATCGGCATGTTTGCGCTTTTGCGAACCAGAAAACGGCCGTAAGGTCCACTGACAGACAGCTTGTCGCCGATTTTAAGCGACTGATGTAACCAGGTTGTGCCCGCGCCGCCGTTCAATATGCGCACGTTCAACTCAATTTCAACGCCGGCTTTCACCTGCGAAGGGGAATTGGCAATCGAAAACGCCCGGCTGCCTGCCGCGCCCGGAATATTCACCTGTACATACTGACCCGCCTGAATATGCATTGGCTGATCAAGCTTGAGAAAAATAGCTTTGATGGTCGGAGTCAAGTCAACGATGCGCGACACCGTGGTGAGGTAATCATTGACCGGAATGATTTCAGCATCCGGGTCTTCATCAATATCCGCTTCAATCGTCGTATCGCTTGCAAGCGTTGCACAACACGCCAGTGTCTTGCCCTCGTCGCGCTCAAAATCCATCAGGGCAAACGGGTTGGCTGCACCATGATCGACTTCGCCATCCTGGACCAGCACTTTGCAGGTTCCGCACAAGCCATGCCCGCAGGCATGCGGTATATAGATACCCTGACGCAGCGCGGCATCCAGAATGGTTTGGCCTTCCTGCACTTCGATGGTGGCGCCCAGGGGTTCCAGGGTTAACTGATAACTCATGTCACTTCCTAAAAAGCCTGCCGGCCCGGGCGCAATTGGCGCTTGATACCTTCAAGCGCCGGGGTTTTGAAACGTATCAATGATTTGTGACCGAGCCCGTGGTGCTCGAGCGATTTACCGAAGTCGGGTATGAACCTTTGACTGGAATTGCTCCACACCACCCGCTGCCAGTCGATTTGTTCGAACTCGGGATGGTCACCGTACAAATCCGGCAGTACCTCCCGGACCAAGGCACCGAAAGGCAAGTCAGGCGGCAAGGGAACGCAAAAAGGCGCGCAATACATCAGGTGGTTGTCCCAGCCCAGGTAGATCAGCCGGTTGCCGTGAAAACGGTCCTCTGTATCCGCCTGACGCAAGGGATATGGCCCGATAGACACCATGTCGTCCGGCGGCAGCACTGCCTGGTAATCAGCCTGTGTTTCACGCATCACCAGCTCCTTTGGGCGCATCCTTGCCGCGCCATTTTCTGAAGTTGCTGCGGTCGTGACTGGTACTGAAGTCGCCGTTGTCTTCGCCGCCGTTCACACCGTAATAACGCAGCACTTCGCGCACCGGGCTGTCACCGGGTGAAGCCGGGTTGATGCCTTCCGGATAACAATTGCCCTGGTAAATCTGGTGCACCGGTAACCAGGTTTGCACGTATTTGCGGGGTTCGTGATCGAATATTTCCTTGCAGTGATCGCTGCAAAAATGGTATTTCATGCCATGGTATGCCGACTCGCGGTAAGCGATTTGCGTCGCATCGCCGGGTTCGGTGAACAACATGGGAACGGTGCAGGTCTGACACAGCATGGGCAACACCTGGTTGAACCAGCGACCCTCTTTTTTCTGCGCGCCGGACCAGTGTTCAAGCCTTGATCTGTAGTAGCGGTCAAAAGTATCCGGGTACTGCTCGGACAACCATGACATTTCGTCTTCACTCGGAATCCAGGTATGAAAAGCGGCAACATGGCTGTACTGGTAGAAAGTGGCCCATGACTGGTGGCTGATATGTTTCTTGCCTTCACAGGCATCTTTCCAGCCTTTGGGCTCACGGATACCGTAGCGTGACAAATCCTTGAATAATGCGCCGCCATTGCTTTCAGCGTACATCTCCCAGGCCTGCTTCCAACTCATGACACGCTTTGGCAGCATGTAATCCTGCATCATGGCGACTAGGGTCAACAAGCGGTAACCGCGCCAGAACCACTTGTCTATCCAGCGTTGAACAATCGGCACATTCGTAGGGTCCTGTTCCAGCATGAACTTGATGCACTCAATGCCCAGAGTCATGTGCCTGGATTCATCCGATTGCGCAGAAAAGCCAAAGGTCACCGTTGAAATATCGCCGTTATAGGCAGCCCCGGACATGAACGGGACAAACAGTAAGTTGGTCAGCACATATTCAAACGAGAAACTGACTGCTGTCAAAAACTCAAACGGACCGCTGCTGAAGGCGTCTTCAACAAACGATTTAGGTACAGACAAATACCACATGTTGTCGAACCAGTGGTTAGACGAATGCATACCGTTGAAATATTTGTTGTAGTGCGAAATGGCATGGGTTTCCGTCTGAAAATGCCGCAACTCATCCACCGCTTGCATTTGCGCTGCGACGCGCGCACCGGCACCGGTGAACTGACGACCGACGTGCTGAAAGCCCCGGTGCGCGTAATATTCCAGCGGCGTCACACCTTGAATGAACAGTTTCAGCGCGTTCACATAACGCGCATCGCTGACCCCTAATTGGCCGTTGTTCTGCGCAAAGGAATCGATGACGGCATAGAGTTTTTTATCTTTCTCGCCCTGGTATTTCCAATAGGCATCCATGGTCAGACGAAACGGGTCTTCCCATTTGTCCCAGTCATGGATCTTGATTCCCTCGTATTTGTCATAGGGAAATACCTTTTCCATCGGCTGATAAGTGGTATCCCAGGCCAGGCCGCGTGTCATTGCCGCGTAGCGCTCCTTGAGACCCAGCTTTTTCTTTTTGACAGGTGCATCCATCTCATGTCTCCTTGTTTATCTGCAAACTCAAACCAGTCCCACCGCTTCGCGGTCGGAAATCGGAAAATAGGCGCGGTGCAATATCGCCGGATCGGCTTTCAATTTGCCGGGGTCTCCGTCATAGGACACCTTGCCGCGCGACATCACATACACATGCGAGGCAAGCGCCAATGCCAGGTGCGTGAATTGCTCAATCAACAGGACACCGATCCCGCTGGCGGCAATATCGCGGATGACAGGTACCAGACGCGCGACGATGGACGGCGCCAGACCGAACGACAGTTCATCGATCAGCAAAAACCTGGGCGACACCACCAGCGCCTGGGAAATAGCCACCATTTGCTGCTGGCCGCCGGACAAATCCCCTGCGTTTTGTTGCAGTCGTGTTTTGAGTTCGGGGAACAAATTCAACACCCGGTCTATCGATTGGCTCAAAGCCTTGCCGGATAAATGCCCGCCGGCGAGTTGCAGGTTTTCCTTGACACTCAGGTCACGCAACACCTGATGGCCTTCGGGAACGGTGGCAATGCCGTGACGACGGATGACATCGCTGTCGAGGCCTTTGAGGTTGATACCGTCGACCCAGATATCACCGAACACCGGCTCCACCACCCCGGCAATGCCCAGCACCGTGCTGGTTTTTCCGGCGCCGTTGGGGCCGAGCAAAGCGCTGACTTTTCCGGGATGTATTTCCAGCTTGATGCCGTGCACCACGGCCTTGGTGCCGCGCACCATGATCAGGTTTTCTATCTTCAGAGTGGAACTGCCGCCAGTCATGCTGCCAACTCCAGATCTTCAAATCCGCCCAGGTAGGCTTTTTGAACCTCCGGGTCTTGCAGCACTTCATGCGTGGGCCCGAGTGCCAGCAATTTGCCGAAATCCAGCACCATGGTTTCATCACAGCATGCGGCTATCAGTGCCACATCGTGGTCAATCAAAAATACCTGTGCTCCGCAATACGTCGGGATGCCTTTGATGATGTTGACCAGATGGCGTGTTTCTGTCTCCGACATGCCGGCACCGGGTTCATCCAGCATCACCAGCTCGGGCTTACCGATCAGTGCCTTGGCGATTTCAGCCAGATGCCGTTCCTGGGTCGACAGGTTATTGCCTTTGCGGTGTATGCGGTGCGACAGACCCACATAAGCAATCGCCTGCTCTACCGAATAGTCGGCCATTTCCTTGTCGATGAATCCGGCGTGATCCGCGATCGCCTCCACGTTCTCCCAGAGCGTCAAATCGTCTGCAATCTGATCGGTTTGGAAGGTGCGGCGCAGACCGAATTGCGCACGCTTGTGAGGGGCCAGGCCGGTGATCCTGCGACCGTTGACACTGACACTGCCCCGGGCGGGAATGACAAACCCAGACAACACATTCAGCAAGGTGGTTTTGCCTGCCCCGTTGGGGCCGATCAATCCTGAAATCGTGCGATTCAAGCTGACGGTCAATCCGTTGATGGGTTTGACTCCACCGAATTGCACAGTCAGATTGTCTATTTGAATCATGCTGTTTCCCCCTTATTTGTAACTGGCAAAGGGTTTAGGAAAACGCAAGTCAATGCGTTGGCGCAAGGGCAGCATCAAACGGTAGCTGTAGACTTCAATCGCGACTTTGGCCGTCATCGCACCCCAGATAATGCACAGGGCAACACGGTATTCAACGTCGAACACACCCCATGCCACCCATGCGACAAAGGAACCGATGAACAACCAGTTGAGCGTGCGTTTGATCAGCCGGTGATCCGGCAATAAACCGGCTTTCGTCATGGCGCGTGCCAGGCGCAGCGAACACCAGGCTTCAGCATCCTCTGCGCCGTCCTGTACTTTCTTGCCGAAAAACCCCAGCAACATCCAGCACACACCGGGTATGACCAGCCGGAACAACAGCGCGATCAAGACAATAAAAAATGAACCGGCAAAGCTGGCTTGTTCAAAGCGCGCGCATAACAAGCCGCAAACGATGGCAATCAGTCCCCAGGACAGCGTGCCTTCAATGATGCGGCTGTTGCGGACAAATTTATAAAAATCCGCCAGTTGTCCCGCCAGGCCTTTGCGTCCCTGTATCAAGGACACCAGCAAGGCAAAACCGAAAAACACATTGGCAAGATTGCCGTCAACCCCGTGGTCGTTGAGTAAGGCAGGCAAAGCCCGGATCAGCAGTCCGGCGAACAAGGTACCCATCCAGTTGTACACCCCGCCAACGACCACCAACGCATAAATCAGTATCGACTGACTGGCGGGGAATCCTGTGTTATCAAGTTGGCCATTCAGACCCGCGAGAAGGCCGCCTGCCAGCCCGGCCAGCAAACCGCCCATGGCAAAAGCCCTAGCCTTGTAATTTAATACACTCACGCCGGCGGCGATCGCAGCGGCTTCGCTTTTGCGGATCAGCGCCCAGGCGCGTCCCGGCTTGGTACAACGCAGCCACTCTATCCAGACCATGCCGGCTGCTAGCCATACCAGCACATATCTGAAATAACTGCTGTCGCTGCCGGCGATCCACGGGCGCTCGATCAGGGAACGCTGTCCGTCAATCACCTTGCCGGTAAAGCCCGGACCGCCGTCCGGAAAACCGATGACGTTGACTGCCACCTGGAAAGCCGAAGCCACCATCAAGGTCAGCAAAGCCAGGTACAAGCCCCGCATGCGCAAGGCCGGTAGACCCACCAGCAACCCGAAAGCCGCGGCAACCACGGCACCGCTCAGCAAAGCAATTTCAAACGGAAATGCCAGCCCGTGTACCAGACGCAGACAGACCCAGCCGCCGATGCCGCTCAAGGCGAACTGGGCCAGCGACACCATGCCCAGCTGACCGTAAAGCAATGAAACCGTTGCAGCCACCAGACTCAGGCAAGCCACTGTAGAAAATGTATTCAACCAATACGCAGAGAACAGCAGCGGTCCGAAAATACCGAACACCGCCAGCGTAATCAGAATCGGAATCACCCGGCGCAACGGCGTACCGGGCGCTATGTCTGGTTTGTCTTTATCGCGGGCCATGTCAGTGTGATATTCCTGTTTTAAAGGGTTTATTCCAGATGGCTGTTGTCGCGCGACAAACCGATGCCTTTGCGTTGCTGCCAGAGAATCGCCAGGATGGCAACCACAAAACCGGTGGCCGAGCCGTAACGTGAAATCTGCGGCGCCAAGGTGGTCAGTGCCTCAATGACACCGATCAATAAACCGCCGATCACCGTCAGCGGCAAGGACACCAGGCGCCCGACGACCGCCGCCGCCATGGCAGGGATGACCAGAAAAGTCAGAACGGTGGGGTTCAGGCGCACCATATTGCCCATGAACAAACCAGTGATACCGGCGAACACACCGGCCATCGTCCAGGCCCAGGTATCGACATTCTTGACCCGCACGCCCAGCAAACCGCTGAGAACGCGATTGCTTTGCAAAGCGCGCATACGCAAACCCAGTGGCGTTCTGGCCAGTAGCCAGAGCACGCTCAGCGTCATGAAAGCGGCCAGCACCAGGGCCAGTAAACGGGTGTAACTGATCAGCCGGCGACCATCGAATTCAAGTCCACCGCTGTCTGTCGGCAATACTAGGCGGCGCGGTTCATCGCCCCAGTACCACTGAGCCATGCCCATAACCATCAGAGCGAAGCCCAGCGTCGCCATAGCCCTCACAATGCGGTCCTGATGGGTCAGACTGGGGGCAATGAAACGCCCGTAAGCCCATGACAACACCGTCGCCGCAGAAACCCCTGCGAGCCAGCCAATCCAGTCGGCGTATTCCAGATCGATGATTTGCCAGCACACCATGGCGGCCAGACCACCGAGTGCGCCGTAAGCAAAATTCACCACACCGCTGGCGCGGTACAGCACGACCAGGCCAACGCCTGAGAGTGCATATACCGCACCGACGCTGATGCCGACAATCAGAAATGGGAGCAAGGTTTCCATGGCGGTTTCTTGACGAAACTGGTTTCAATACTTACTTGGCGACACCGGTTTTGGCTTCATAAGCCAGCACATCGGCCAGGTCAGCGTCCTTGGACTGGAAACAGTTTGCGGTTTGCACCTTGAAGCCTCCACCCGTGATCAAGGCGATACGGCCATTGTGGTTGGCCTGGTGGCGATCACCTTCACCGAAATACCAGGGCGCGCACAACATATCGGTTTTTACATTTTTGATGGCGTGTGCGGCATTTAGAAACGCCTTGCGATCGATATTGCCCTTGATACCCAGCATGGCGTTGGTTGCGACTAGAGCCGCCAGGTAACCGGCCTGAGAGAAAGAGTCAATAGGATCTTTCTTGTTGCCGTACTTGGCCATCACCGCCAGCCAGTTTTTGGAATCCGCGGCGTCTTTGTCCAAAGGCTCGAGTTCCATATGCACATACAGTTTGCCGTCCCAGTATTTACCGGCAGCTTTCGGCATTTCGGTGTGATATGCAGAGGTAGGCAATCCCCATTTGATGGATTTGCCCATGTCCTGCTGCTCGGCTGCGGTCAGAATCGGAAGCATCATTCCGCGCGGCATACCCAGCACAATACCGTCTGGTTTGGAAGCCTGGGCCTGCAACACGATGGCGTTACCGTCGAGCTGACCAGGATCAAAAATCACTTGCTTGACTGCGACACCGTTTGCCTTGCCCCAACTTTCAACGCCGCCGCAGACCCAGTCACCGAACCCGGGAATGCCGGGAGCGATACAGGTGATGTTTTTCAGCTTGAAGGTTTCAGCAATGTATTGCGCTGCACCGATGGTGGATTGGCGCGGACCCTGGTTGAAGGCCGCATAGTTTTTGCCGTAGAAACAGGCACGGGGCACGCCCACTCCGGCGATCACTGCAACGCCTTCCTGTTCATACATTTTATTGTTGGCACCGCATTCAACAAAGGACGTTGAACCGACCATACCGACAACTTTGGTGTCTTTCACCAGTTTGGATGCAGCCTGTGAAGCCACTTCCGGGTTCCAGGTGTCATCCTGAACGGTGTAGTTGATGGGACGGCCGTTGATACCGCCGTTGGCATTGACACATTTGAAATAGGCTTCAGCAGAACGTGCAGCAGAAGAGAAATCTTCAGGGCCGGTTTTGCCGACGATGGCGCCGATTTGAATCGGATCACCGGTTGCTTTTTGACCATTGCTCATGCCGCAGCGGTCCTGCGCCTGCGCGCTGACACTGAATCCTGCTGCAATAGCCATACCCAATGCAAGAATGATTTTCTTTTTCATTTGAAATAGTCTCCAGTTGAATGAATGGCCCGATAGCTTGAAAAATCACGCGAATGCGGGCCAGCCATTTGCGTAAAAGTCCGGTGAAGTTGACTCATGTACTCACTCCTCACCATTCCAGTGTTGAAAATTGATGTCGTCCTGCGAACCGCCGAACAAGCCACCGTCATTGCCGGCTGTGTCCGGCATGCGCCACGCCGCCAAGGCTGCTGAACGGCGTGCCTGGGCACTGTGTTTTTGCGGCTCGGTATTGAAGATGCCCTGGCAATGCAAACCGCAAAAATACCGGTCCTGCAAAGCCGCACTGCCGCTTTGTGTACCGGCATGGTCCATACCCGGAACCGGTAATTGACAAGTGCCGCACAACACCGGTGAACTGTGATCAACAGGGGCCCGGGCGTGATGTATCTGATGCGCCAAACCTTGCAGATGCGGTCTGAACATGGCATCAAAACTGCCCGGATATTTGCTGCTCAGCCAATTCAGCTCTGCTTCACCGGGTGCCCACACATGCAGCGGTAATTGAATGTTGTAGCGGCACAAGCGCAGCCAGGTCTGGTGACTGACATGCTCCTGCATTTCGCAGGCATGCTGCCAGCTCGCGGGCATTTGTATACCCAGCGCGGCCCATTGCGTGAACAGTTGCTGCAAGGGATGCTGCACATAAGTGAGCCAGCATTCTTTCCAGCTTTGCGTGCGAACCGGCAGCATGTAGTCCTGCATGATGGCAATCAGGCTGCTCAGACGAACACTGCGCCAAAACCATTTGTCTATCCAGGCCTGAACCTTTGGCAGATTGGCCGGGTCCTGCTGAACCAGCAAGCCGATCAGTTCAAGACCATTGCAATGGTGTCTGACCTTGTCGGACGCGGCAGTGAAACCGGCCGCCGCCGTTGACATATCACCGTTGTCAGCGGCGGCAGACATGAAAGGCACATAAAGTACTTTGCCGATGACTTGTGTGTATGCAAAACACACCGCCACTAGGGACTCGAGCGGACCGGCGCTCAGCAGATCGTCCGCATAAGACTTGGCCACTGCCATCAGCCAGTGATGGTCGAATGTCTCCACATAGCTGTGCATACCGTTGAAGTATTTGTTGAAATGCGACAAGGCATGAACTTCTATTTGCGAATGTCGTAAATGGTCTACTGCCTGCTGCAAAATGTCGGTTTGCCAGCCGCAGTCACCGGATACGCGCGCCACCCGTATCAAACTTTTGTGGGCGCAGTATTCGACAGGAGAAAAAGCCTGTAACACTATTTTCAAGGCATTCACATAGCGGGCATCTGAAATGCCAAGTTGACCGTTGTTTTGTGAAAACGCATCGGTCACCGCGTACAGGCGTTTGTCTTTTCCCCCCTGGAAATGCCAATACGCCATAACGGTATTGCGCAAAGCCGGTTGCCACTCTTGCAGGTTGCGGATGACCAGACCTTCTGAATCCTGTGCGACAAATACCGATGAAGATGGATGAAAAGTCATCTCCCATTGCAAGCCTGCGTTCAGCGTCTCATCACGTTGCTCACTTCTCGTGCCGGAGGATTTCAAGCTCATGTCCATGGGTGCTGGTATCAATGGTTCCAGCTCAAAGTGAACTGGTCATCGTCCTCATCAATATGGCCGGACAGGGTCACCAGATTGACATGCATTTGCTGCAAGTCGTAGCGCTGTCCAGTCTGCGCTTCAATGCTTTCACGCTTGATCACCAGTGAATCGGGCGCGTCTATCTTGACCAGGCCGGGCGAATAAACCGC